>JAEUQZ010000247.1 GCA_016788965.1 Anaerolineae bacterium
AGCAGTTTCAGGCTGGTGCCTTCAAAGGCGCGCCAGTTGAAGCTGTCCTGGGCAACGACCAGGTTCGCACCCAGCGCCAGAACGATAGCGACCACGAGAACCGACAAGAACAGTTTGCGCTTCATACGGGGTGATACTCCATTCTAAAAGACACTCTCTGCTGAACAAGTCGGGTGAACTTCACTTGATTCACGATGCGTTCCGTTCCACCTCCTCTATTCGGCAATTACCGGACAGATAAACCGCGTTATGGCACGGCCTGTGCCACAATGCCGGGGAGATCACCAAGATCTTCGATGATGTAGGTCGGTGGGTGGGTCATGCGGGCGACATCGGCGCGGCTGGATGCGCCGGTCAGGGTGGCGGCCGTTTGCATCCCGGCCTGCTGCCCCATGAAGATGTCTGTTTCCAGGCGGTCGCCGACCATCATGACGCGCTCGGCGGGCAGATCAAGCCGCTGAAGCGCGACCGACATGATGAGGGTAGAGGGTTTGCCGGCCAGCAGTTCGACCTTGCGGCCGGTCATGTGTTCCAGGGCGGCGATGGTTCCGCCAGCATCGGGGATGCCACCGCCGGGCATCGGGCACATCTTATCGGCGTTGGTGGCGAAGAAACGCGCCCCGCGCATCAGGGCTTGATAGGCCGTGTTCAGCTTGCGGTAGTCGAGGGTGCGGTCGAAGGCGACCACGACGGCATCGATGCCGCGCGGCTGGATGACTTCGAGAGGGCTTTGATCGACGAATTCGTTCATGACCTTGAGGCCATGCCCGCGCAGTTCGTTGTGCAGGTTGGTTTCGCCGATGACATACAGGTTGAGGTGCGGCTCGGTGCGGGCGAGGTGATAGCCCAGCACGAAGCCAGAGGTAATTACGTCGTCCGGCTCGGCGGGGATGCCGAGTTTGGTCAGCTTGCGGGCGTAATTTTCACGCGGTTCCAGCGGCTTGTTGGAGACAAAGAGGACGCGCTTACCGAGACCGCGCAGAGTCGCAATGGCCTCGACTGCGTTGGGGAGGGCGGCTTCGCCCAGATAGACTGTGCCATCCAGGTCGAAGATGAATCCATCAACAGGATGAGTCATGCACAGCCTCATGGATGGGCAGAAGATGGGAGGCGGAAAAGAAGCGATAAATGGAAATCAAATGAGTTAACCTGAAAAAGCATTCATGTGCTGAGAATATTTGCACAGAACGTAGCACACCTTTGTAGATTTGTCAATCAAATGGCGTGCAATGGCTTGACAGTATCCTGATCGCGTGTTATTTTCTGCAAAAATTTGCAGGCTGCGGCGCGCTCCGATGAGCGCAGCTAAGGATGTGTACCTGTCCGCAGCTTCAGCAGGGCAATTTTATGGAACAGCGTGAAGAACTACTCGCCACCGTCGCCAGCCTCTATTACAAGATGAACCAGAGCCAGGCCGAGATCGCCTCGCGGTTGGATGTCTCGGTCGCCACCATCTCCCGCTACCTCAAGGAAGCCCGCGAACGCGGCCTCGTCCAGTTCCACATCCGTATGCCCATCCCCCGTGATCTGGAGATGGAGCAGTTCTTTGTCAAGCGGTTCGACTTGAAGGATGCCTACATCCTGCAAACGTCCGGCGAGGCCGACAGCGACTCGCTGCTGGAAGGCATCGGGCGGCTGGCTTCGGTCTACCTCGAACATGTCATCGGTTCGTTCCCGCCCGGTTCGTCGATTGGGGTGGCCTGGGGGACGGGAGTTCATGCGGCCGTCAGCGCCCTGCCGGATCACTACGCCCAGAACATCGATGTGGTGCAGCTCCTGGGCGGGGTCGGTGAACTGGTGGTGGACAGTCCTGACCTGGGGCGGATGGTGGCGCAGAAGCTCGGCGGGCGGCATCATGACCTGCACGCGCCGATGCTGGTCGAGCGGGCGACCTCGCGCGATCTGTTCCTGCAGGAGCCGGTGGTGCTGGAAGGGATCATCCGCGCCCGCGGCGTCCGGTTGGCGATCACGGGGATCGGCTCGGTTCATGACGAGGCGTCCAGCTTCCTGCGGGCGGGTTTGTTCAGCCGTTCCGATCTGAGCGCGCTGCGGCAGGCCGGAGCCATCGGCGAGGCCTGTGGGCGGTTTTACGACATCAACGGCGACTCCGAGCGGTTCGAGATCAACCAGCGCATCATCGGCATCGAGCTTTCCGACCTGCGGGCGATCCCACAGTCGGTCGCCATCGCTCGCGGGATCACCAAAGCGCCGGCCATTCTGGGGGCGCTGCGGGGCAGCTTCATGCGGGTGCTGGCGACGGATGACCTCACCGCCCGCGCCGTGATCGAACTGGATCGCGGGCAGCCCCGCTGACGCTATCGCATCTTGGCGTGATGATGCTGGGCGCTGAGGTAAGCCGAAGCCGCCTCGAAATCCATCACCAGACCGCCGAAACCCCGCGCGAAGTCCTGGGCATCTTCAAGGCTGGCGAAGCAGAGGGTACTGGGCACGCAGCACAGATGCACCCGGCTTTCGACCACATAGGCGGCCTTCATCACATTGACCATACGGTGGTAGAGGAAGTCGCGCGTCAGGGCGGAGGCGACCTGGTCGGTCATGCTCAGCAGCATCAGGCCGCAGTGGGGGCAGCAGGCCTGAAGCTGCTGGCTGTTCTCCAGATGAAGGGTGAAGGCGGTATGGAAGGAGACGGGGGTATGGCACATGGCGCAGAGCGGGGCGGCTGAAGGGTTCTCCTGGACAGGGCGTACCAGGGCAACCCGACCGTAGGTTTTCTGGGCGATGCCCTCTTTGACGAGTTGATCCAGATCGCGGTGGACGGTCATGATGGAGACGCCGAGCCGGGAGACCAGTTCCTCAATGGTCAAGGACTGGGATTCCTGAAGCCAGTGCAGGATGTTCCGACGCCGCTGGTCGGGAGAAGGGATATCGACCATCATCACGCCCCTTTGCTGACACTGGATACAAGCATAATCGATTGGTTCCCGCATGGCAACGAGAAAGCCCTTTTCGTTAGTCGATGATAGTTTGTGGTTGGCGCCAAAATGTGGAGACAGGAGAGAACTGATGGAGGCTACGCTGGCTGCGATGCGGACACGACCGCGTTCTACAACAAGGCGAGCGGCACGGCAACGACGGATGCCAACATAGCCGATCCAAACACCACCCTGCGCCAGTGTCCACCGCTGACCGTCGATGAGATCATCACGCCGCAGGCCGGCTTTGCGACGCAGGTCGTTCTGAATGCATGGCTGACCCGCTTCCAGCTTCTACCAGCGGATCGACTGGCAAGATCGTGCAGCGGACACACAATCGTTGCGGCCGCTGCTGGAACGGGCCAGCGACCCGCCGCGCGATACTCATTGATCCATCGATAAGCCAACTTGGGCGAAGCCGGCTTCCAGCCAGCCGCGAATCTCGGTGTACTTGCTGTTGGAAAGTTCCGGCAGCAGCATCGGCTTGCGCGGATAGCCACCGTCGTAGCCACGGGCGTACAGCCCCATGTGCGAGACAATGGTGCTGTCGGTGAAGTGCATCTTGGAGCTGAGGTCCATCATCAGGACATAGAGCCGTTCCGCGCGGGGCATATCGCCTTCGACAGTGGCCTTGACCAGCGTCGTGATGACCTCCGGCGCCCAGTTGCTCATGCCGCCGATCATGGCGCGGATGCCCATCTGGTAGAAGGGCAGCCAGCCTTTGGAAGTTCCCAGGATGATCTGGAAGTCTTTGCCGCTCAACTTGGTTTCGTAGTACACGCGGCTGACAAATCCCACATCGAGCGGACTGTCTTTCATGCCGGCCAGCCCCATCTCCTGGAGTTTGCGGACGGTGTTCATGGTGAACGAAAAGCGCGAGGTTTCCGGGTTGTTGTAGGCGAAGACGGGCAGGCTGGTGGAACCGATCAGGTCTTTGTAGAACTGCAAGACCAAATCTTCGCTGTGCTTGTAGTAGAAGGGGGGAACCGCGCCGACGGCATCCATCCCGACCTTCTCAGCGGCCTGCGCCAGCGCGACCGTCGAGGCGGTATCGATGGCTCCCACATGCGCGATCAGGGTGCGACCAGGGAAGGCAGCGGCGACTTCTTTGGCGGCGCGGAAGACACTGACACGCTCATCGATGGTCATGAGCGGCCCTGCCCCATACGAGCCGGTCAGGAAGAGGCCGTCTACGCCGCGCTCGAACATCCACTGCATATGCCAGCGCGTCCTGGCGAGGTCAAGCTGGCCGTCGGCATCGAACAGGGTGATGTTGGGAACCAGAGAACCGGTGAACATGTTCTACTCCTGTGACCCGGAAAGGGTCTGTATGCGCTGGTTGAGTTCACAAAAAGCGTCGTAACGCGCCTGATAAAGAGATTGCAGGCTTGAGTCGGGGACGATCTGGGCCTCCGTTCGCGCGAATTCGGCATCGCTGCGGGCGGCTCCTAACGCCAGCCAGCCCAGAATGGCGGCCCCACGCGCCGAGCTTTCCGCGGATTCCGGCTTCACGACTGGCACGCTGAGGCTATCCGCCAGGGTGTGCAGCGCCACATCGGAGGCCGCCAGCCCGCCCGTGATGTAACCCGCCGTGGTCGGCGCGGCACGCAGTTTCTCGATCAGGCGGACGACGCGCGTCAGGGCGAATACCAACCCCTCGATGGCCGCGCGGATGAGGTGGCCGGAGTGGTGGCGCAGCGTCAGCCCGTAGATCATCCCCTTCGCGGTCGCGTTCCAGCCGGGGGACTGCTCGCCCGCGAAGTAGGGCACGAACAGCAGATCGTCCGCGCCCGCTGGAACCTGTCGGGCCAGACGGTCTGCCTCGCGGAAAATCTCGTCGGCTGATCGTTCCCCCGTGCCTGAAAGTAGTTCGTTCAGCAGCCATTCGTAGACCACGCCGCCCGCGCCGATGATGCCGCCGATCACCCAGCGATCCACATCGGCGATATACGTCCACAAGCGGCCGGCCGGGTCGGTCTCCGGCTGGGAGATCAAGGCGCGCACTGCCGCACTCGTCCCCAGGTTGATGGCGAGCGTGCCCGGCGAGGTGGCTCCCACGCCGATGTTGGCGAGGGGCGCATCCCCCGCGCCCAGGATCAGCGGCACATTGTCCGTGATACCCACGCCCTCACGAATGTCTGGCTGCCAGCCGCGCAGCGCCTCCCGCGGCGAGGCCAGATCGGGTAAGGACTGCCGCGAAACTCCGGCCAGTTCCACCGCCTCGTCATCCCAATCATAGCGGCGGATGTCCAGCAGCCCAGAAGCCGAAGCAGTAGACCAATCGGCCAGCCAGCGTCCGGTCAGCCGAAAGACGACGTAATCCTTAATCGAAACGAATTTGACGCGGACAGGCAGTCCACCGTCATCGACCAGCCAGCGGATTTTCGACACGGGATAGATGGCCTGGGTTGGGCAGCCCGTGCGCCCAGCCAGCATAAAACTCGCCTGACCGCGCAGTCGGTCGGCGGTCGCTGCCGCCCGCATGTCGCCCCAGGTCAGTGAATGCGTCAGAGGTTGGCCGTGGGCATCGACGGCCAGAATGCTGTACATCTGGGCGCTCAGCACCACCGCTTCGATGCGGTTGTTGGCTTCTGCCGCCCGCACGACCATTTCTCGCAGCGCCTCAATGACACCCTGAGTGACTGCCTCGGCATCCTGTTCGCTCCAGCCTGGGCGGGGATACAGCGTCGAGTAGGGCTGGCGGGTCTGCCCGATGACCTCGGCGCGTTCGTCGAAGAGCAGGCCGCGCGCCCCACTCGTGCCGATGTCCACCGCCAGGATCAGCCGCTTGCCGCTCATGGTCGCCTCGATCCTGCCGCGCCCTCATCGGGCGTGCAGATAAGACTTGACCCCTTCGCCCAGATAGGCTTTCCAGACCACGAAGTTATAGGGGTACTCCCAATCCAGATCGCCGCCGAAGAGTTCATGCAGGCGGTTGGAGTTGAAAATCAGATAGCCCAGGTTGTCGAAGGTCATGCCGTCCACCCAGATCATACGCGGATCGGTGATGAACGGGCGGTGGCTGCGATCCGACGGGTCATGAATGCCGATGCCCTGCCCCTCCAGCATGGTGTAATAGATCAGACCGCGGTTGTCCGCGCCCATGCCATCGGTGTTGGTTCCCTTGTCGCCCAGGTCAATGACTGCGGCTTCAACCTCGGCGGCCGAGGTCGAGAAATCGCGCAGCGCCGCCGTATTCACGGCGTACAGATGCCGCGCGGTCAACGCGCACCAGTAGAGCATCTCCCGGTCGGCGGAGAGAGCGATCCCGTCCGCGCCGGTTCGCATCGGACGGTCTTTCCAGATTTTCTTGCCCGCGATCTCGAACCAGTAGTCCGGCACATCCTGGGTGCTGATGTGCTGGTGCAGGACGCGGCGCAGCGCCTTCGTCCGCATGTTGTAGACGATCAGGCCGCCTTGCAGGGGGTCGGTGAAAATCCCGGAGTCGGCGATATAGACGAAGCCGTTGGCGTTATCCACCACCAGATCGTTCAGGAACGATGCCTCATATGAAGCGATGTCGTTCGGAATCGGGATCGATTCGACCAGTTGATTGGCATTCAAATCCCAGCAGACGATCTTCTGCGCTCCATCGATGCAGGGCTTACCCTCGATGTGTCCCTGGTCAAGGAACCAGGCGCGATTGTGTTCGTCGATCTCCCAGCCGAGAACCGACTGAAGCGCCTGGGGATCGCCGATGGCGTTCATCTCCCAATTCGGATAGGCCGAGAGCAGGGGTTTGCCATCGACGACCTCGATACGGTTGACCGTGGCCGGGATACCCGGCGCCCAGCGCGGGACAGAGAGGTAATAGCTGCCGTTGCGGTCGATCTTGAAGCCGGCCGGCATCGCGCCTTTCCAGTAGGCATTGGCCTCGAAGTCGCGCTTCATGGTTTCGTTGGGGAACAGCCAGTCCAGATGATTCCAGTGAAACAGAATATCATAACTTCCAGGCTGAGGGTTCGTCATCGATATGACCTCCATCAAGCAAAGTGAATCTTTGGACGTGGATCAGCACACCTGCGCCACGATTTTGCCGCGCACATGCCGCCCGGCCATCTCTTCCAGCGCCGCCGGAACGGCTTCGAGCGCGACCGTGCGTGATAGAGTAGGCCGGATGCGCTGCTCGTCGAGCAGTTTGCCCACGGCCCTGGCGATCAAGGCCAGTTCTGCCTGCGCCTGGCGATCCCCGGATAGATGGGCGACGCCCAGCGCGATTTCATGCAGCGACAGGGCTTTGGCGAACGGGCGAATTTGGGTCAAGTCAGGCAGGCTGTCCACGCAGATCAGATGCCCGCCGAAGGCCAGCAGTTCCAGCGCCGCCGTGGTCGTCGCCTGACTGACGGCATCCAGGATGACATCAGCGCCGCGACTCCCGGTGAGTTCCATCACGCGCTGCGCCACATCCTCATGCTCGTAGTCGATGACGTGATCGGCGCCCAGGCTCCGCGCGTAGTCCGCATTCCGCGCCGAGGTGGTGGTGATGACCTCGGCCCCAGCCAGTTTGCCCAGTTGCAGTGCGTAGCTACCCACGCCGCCAGCGCCGCCCTGCACCAGCACGACATAGGCGACCAGCGCGGTGTCTTCGTAGAGGCCCACCTCGGTCAGACCTTTGGTGCCATCCTTCGGGCGCAGGTGGACCACGCCCCTCCCCTCGCCGG
>JAEUQZ010000248.1 GCA_016788965.1 Anaerolineae bacterium
ATCTGTGTGACGAACGCGGTGAAGTCCTCGACTGTCATCTCGGCTCCATCGTTCCAGCGATGTTCCTCGGCCAACCGCAGCCGCCGCTGCTCCCCCGCCACACGGAGTGACTCGCTGTTGTTCCCCGTTGAACTGTTGCTGCTCTTGACCAGTTCCACGAACCGCGTGATCTGGTTGATGTGTTCCATCTGCTCCGGCGAAGCGAAGGCATAGATCGGCAGGTAGACGTTGTTCTGTTCCACCGCGCACGCCACCACGCTCCATCCTTTGGGCATCCGCCCGCGCCGGGGAATCTTGAAGCGCCACAGCAGGATGTTCGCCGTTTGGTCTGACTTGACCTCGCTCTCCACCACACCCCGCTTCCGGATACGAACCCCCATCGCATCGACCTCGACGGTTCGCCCACTGGGCCATCGTTCCTTGAGCAGTGGGTCGATCAGCCGGATGCCCACCGCTGCCGCGATGAATGCGATCAAACCCGCGATGATGTTTGGCCCCTCGCTACGAATCAGCACGTTCAAGATCACGAACGTGATGATCCAGAAGCCCACGTAGAAGCCAACCAACCCAAACCGAATCCCCATATGTTCCCGGTCAACGGGCAGAACGATGGGACTGCTGAAGTCGGATGTGCCTGAGTTCATGATGGAGTCTATTGTTTTTCTGCGGCAAAGATCACCCGATCCGCCCGCGAAGTGGCCGGATCGTAAGTCTCGAACTGCGTGTTCAGGATAGCCCTGGTCTGAAATCCGTTCCGCTGAAGGAGAGTTGCTACGGCCTGGACGGGGAAACCGCGCAGGATGCCCCGCGCCTCCTTACGTTCCCATCCATTGGCGTTCTGCTGAAATACGATGGTGTGGGTTGTGAGGGTCTGCCGCTCGTAATCGAAGTCATGATTGGCGAATACCGTAAGCTGTGCCGGATCGTCATGCACCATCTCGAATCGGCCCGATCCATGCTCGGCCAATCCTTGCACCGTCATCATGTCGAAGATGAACAGCTTGCCTGAGTCCAGGATGCGTTGTGCATTCACGAACACCGCTTCCAGGTCTCGCAGGCTGTTCAGGTCATTGATCACATTCAGCGCCAGCACCAGATCGGCCGTGGTGATCTGCTTTCCGCTCTCGCGGATATCCTGTTGCAGCCACTTCAGGCTGACCCCTGGGGTGTCGAGCTTACGCCGCGCGGCATCGAGCATCTCACGGGAATTGTCCACCCCGGTGATGTTGTACGGATACTGCGACAGGTACTCGATGCTGCCTCCGGTTCCGCACCCCAGCACCACGATGCGCCGCCCCAGCCAATCGATCCGCTGGGCATAATCCATCAGCTTGGGCGTGATCCGCCGCGCGTAATCTGCGTATCCGATAGCATCGTAAACCGGCGCGAGTACCGCATAATCACTCGACACACGACACTCCTGAGACCCTTCACCTTGCCGCGATCATCCAGCGCAAGAGTAGCATAAAGCGCCCCGCTTGACGAATCAGGCGGAACGCAGGCTGCGAGAGAATTGTGCGGATAGCGGCGACCTATAACGGCATCCGGTAGCCTTGTCCTGGGACGGTGACAATATAGGACGGATGCCGCGGATTCTGCTCGATCTTCTGCCGCAGCCGGGAGATGTTGACGCGCAGCACCGAGTAATCCCCTTCGTACTGCTCGTTCCAGACACCCCGCAGCAGCTCGTCGTGGGTGAGGACCTGCCCGGCCCGCCGCATCAGCGTGATGAGCAGCCCGTACTCGATGGGCGTCAGATGCAGCCGCTCTCCCCGGATGTGAGCCTGCCGTCGTGGAATATCCAGTTCAAGCTGCCGCACGACCAGCCGCGTTTCCGGCTGCGGCGTCCAATTGATCCGCCGCAGCAGTGCCTTCACCCGTGCTACCAGTTCTTCCGGTGAGAACGGCTTCACCAGGTAGTCATCTGCCCCCGCTTCCAGGGCGCTGACCTTGTCTTTCTCCATCGTGAACCCGCTCAGGACGATCATCGGCAGGAACGAATGGGTACGTACCCGCTTCAGCACATCCAGTCCATGAATGTCCGGCAGATTCAGGTCTAGCAAGACCAGATCGGGTGAAGAAGCAACGATCTCGTTCAGTGCCGTTTCACCCCGATCCACGGAGACCGCATCGTATCCGGCTTCATTGAGCAGCGTGCAGACCACTTCAGCCGTATCGCCGTCATCTTCCACGATCAGGATTTGGCGGTTCGGTTGTGCCATGACCATTTGGCGGCTCTCTTCTGATAGAGTTGATACAAATTTCAAACCGCGTTGTAACATCGCACCAACTATCATATCGGAAATCCAACTCAGGCGCAACAGGATTGTTACATCAGCATGTTCTGTCTCGCTGCTGCCGTCACAGGTTGCCTGCTGTCCACCTTGTAACGTCAGACCCCGTTCGGTCGCAGAATTCGGCAAGGTCAGGACATGTGACGAAGTGAAACAGGTGCGAAGGACATCTACAGTCAGACGCGCCAAAACGCGGCGCTGCGATGGTCGCCCCTGCCATCGTCCCCAGGATCAAAGCCCACTCATGCTCCTGGCTCGAAATTCCCGCCTGAAACCAGATGTGTTCGCACGGCGCGGCAGCCCGTAGGTAATCGATGTGCCAGTGGGGACGCTCAACGCTGCGAAGATGATGCTGAATTCGTCCCCGCAGCCCGCCAGCGCCGAAAGCACTGCCCACATAGGCATACCATCCCGCTGGGAAATCGAAACCGCCGAGCCGCCCGATAATCAGGTGGCGCGGTTCTGGCAGATGCAGCAGCAGGATATACGTTCCGGTGCGAGCTTCAGAAAGTGCGTTCACTGCTTTTCCGTGGCAGGCTGTGCACAAACCAGACAGTCGCTTTCGCCCCGGCCATGAACTTGGAAGAGGCCGTCGCGTTGCCCCAGCATCTTTCACCTCACATTGAGGTGTCGTTCGCTCATGACGAGATTGCCTTGTCAGCCTCGGTTCCATAGCGGTAGAGCCAACGTTCGCGTTCACTGGTGACATACTCAGGCGGGATTGGGATCGGCTGTCCGACCGCGCGGCACATCAGATACATCTGCGCGACCCGCTCGACCACCTGCGACGCGAAGACGGCTTCTGCGATGCTGCGTCCACAGGCGACGACACCATGATTGCGGAGCAGCGCGCCGTTGCTGTCGCCAATGGTTCTGGCAACCTCTTCTCCCAGCGCGAGATGCTGCCCGGCAGGTACATAGTTCGTACACCGAATCTCCGCGCCGATGACCTGCGACTGCTCCTCGACGATCACTGGGATCGATTCGCCCAGGCACGAAAGCGCCGTCGCATACAGGGAATGGGTGTGGAATACTACCTGGATGTCTGGCCGCGCCCGCAGGATCAGGCGGTGGACGGAGGTCTCGCTCGACGGTGGGCGATGCCCCTCGATGACCTGCCCGGAATCGCTTACGATCACCATGTCATCCGGGGTGATCGCGTCGTAATCGATCCGGCTTGGCGTCACGATCAATCCCCCCGGCACGCGCGCCGACGCATTCCCATACGTCCCCACCAGATACCCCATCGCTTGCAGTTGCAGACAGGCGTCGATCAACTGCTGCTTTAGTTCGCGAGTGTCGCTCATTTGAACTTCCCTCTGGTTTGTTGCTCTCGACCCTGCATGGAGTAGACCCACGATTGATCTGCCTTGTCAAGGAGTGTGGCATAAACAAAAAGACCAGCGTCGCTGCTGGTCTGTGTTCCGAAAATGGCTGTTGAATGGGCGCACCAGGACTCGAACCTGGAACATCAGTCTTGTAAGGACTGCGCTCTGCCAATTGAGCTATGCACCCTCATCTGGTGAATACTCTACAATACGTTGGTCCCTTTATCAATCCCATCACGCTGCGTTCGCAAGTGGAGTCTACAGCTTTGGCGGCGTCACCCCCATCTGCCCCTGGTACTTGCCCTTCTTGTCGGCATACGAGGTCTCGCATTCCTCATCCGCTTCAAAGAACAACACCTGCGCGATGCCTTCATTGGAATAGACCTTAGCCGGCAGGGGAGTCGTGTTGCTGATTTCCAGCGTCACATAACCCTCCCACTCCGGCTCGAACGGCGTGACGTTCACGATCAGCCCGCACCGCGCATACGTGCTTTTCCCCAGGCACACCGTCAGAACGCTGCGAGGGATGCGAAAATACTCCATCGACCGCGCCAGCGCGAACGAATTCGGCGGGATCACGCACATATCCCCTTTGAAATCGACGAACGAATCCCCCGAAAAGTTCTTCGGGTCCACGATGGCCGAGTACACATTGGTGAACACCTTGAACTCGTCCGCCACCCGCATATCGTACCCGTAGCTGGAAACCCCGTAGCTGATGACGCCCTGTCGAACCTGCTTCTCCACGAACGGCTCGATCATCCCATGTTCCAGCGCCATCTTGCGTATCCAATGGTCAGGCTTTAACCCCATGTGTTTCTCCCTTTCATGAATTGCTGTCGGTGTGTTTCATGATCCTGTTTGTGCAAGTTTTTCGCTGGATGACGGCCCAATTTCCCTCCGCCTGTGCGAGAACGTCCATCTGTCCCTTCAGTGGACATGGCTTTTCGGCAGCCGGATCACTTTAGTGTCCGGCGGCGCAAACCACCTATCCGCCGCGCATTCCTAGAACCCCCGTAGGGGTGATACTTCTCTAGCACGTCCAGTTATGGTCTTTCACGAACAGAGTTCGATAACGTGCTGCCGTCTTCTGTCCCTTCAGTGGACATGGCTTTTCGGCAGCCGGATCACTTTAGTGTCCGGCGGCGCAAATCGCATATCCGCCTCATGTCCCACTGACGCTACGGGACTTAAACCCCTTCGGCTCACATCCGCTCCGGTGCGCTCATTCCCATCAGGCCGAGTACCCGCTTGAATACCACCTGCGCCGCCCGGTAGAACCGCAGCCGCGCTTTGGCGACCTCCACCGGAACCTCGCCATGAATCACCCGCACCTCGTCGTAAATCGGGTGGAAGAGGCTTGCCAGTTCATGGGCATAAAAGGCGATCCGGTGCGGTTCGAGTAAGTTTGCCGCGATTTCGATCACCTCGCCCAGTTCCAGCGTCTTTCGCAGGAACCGCAGTTCGGCTGCCCCCAGCAGCGCGAGATTGGCTCCGTGGTCATCCAACCCGCGTGCTTCCGCCTCGCGCAGAATTCCCGCGCACCGCACGTGTGCGTTCTGGATGTAGTACACCGGATTGTCGTTGCTCTGCTTGACCGCCAGGTTGAGATCGAAATCGAGATGCGAATTCGCGCTGCGGGCCAGCAGCAGATACCGTACCACATCCGGGCTGGTCTGGTCGATCAGATCATCTAGCGTATCGTAGTCACCCGCCCGCGTACTCATCTTGACTTCTTGCCCGTCGCGGATCATCCGCACCAGTTGGATGATGATGACCCGAATCTTCGAGGCATCCATCCCCAGCGCGGTGATCCCGCACTGCACCACCTTGTACTGCGCCCCGTGATCTGCCCCCAGAATATTGACCAGCAGATCGAAGCCACGGCTGATCTTGTTGGCATGGTAAGCGATGTCGGGCAGCGTGTACGTCGGGTTGCCGTCGCTCTTGACCATCACCCGATCTTTGCTGTCGCCCAGCGGCACGCTGCGGAACCACGTCGCCGCGCCTTTCCCGCTGTCCTCTTCGCCATCCTCACCGCCCAACCCACCCGCATTTTCGGGATTCACCGCCCGGTAGATGTGCCCGCGTGTTTCCAACGCCTTGAGGGTATCCCACACCGCCCCGGATTCATACAGGCTGTTCTCGTTGAAGAACACATCGTGCTGCACATTGACCCGCCGCAGCGTCGCCTTGATGACCTCGAACATCCGCGTTTCGGCATACGCCTTGAACGGCTGCCAATCTGCCTCTCGGAGCGAATCCCCGTGCTGCGCGACCAGTTCTTGCGCGAACGTCTTCAGGTACTCGCCCTGGTAAAACGTCTTATCGTCCGCGGCTGGCACGGTCACGGGCAGTCCCAGCGCCTCCAGATAACGGATACGCAGGCTGTTGCCCAGATTCGTCATCTGCACGCCGGCATTGTTGAAGTAGTATTCCCGCTCGACCGCATATCCTGCCGCTTCCAGCAGCCGCGCAATCGTGTCGCCCACCATTGCGCCCCGGCTGCGTCCCACATGCAGCGGCCCCGTCGGATTCGCGCTGACGAATTCCACCTGTGCCCGTTTGCCCGCGCCCAGATCAAGCTGGAACAGTCTGTCCCCTTCGAGCAGGATCGCCTCTACCTGCTGCCGCAGCCACCCCTCGCTCAGCCGGAAGTTGACGAAGCCCGGCTTCGCCACCTCCACCGCGCCCACGAAATCCGCTGTCGGCAGGTCTCGCGCGATGATCTCCGCGATCTCCAGCGGATTCTTTCCCGCCGTCTTCGCCAGTTGTAGCGCCACCGCGCACGCATAATCGCCCTGTTCCGGTTTCTTCGGCGGGCGGATTTCAATGTCGGGGATGTCGAATTCGGGCAGTTCGCCAGCCGCTTGGGCTGACCGGATCGCCTGCTGGATGAGAAGCGCATGTTCAGCGGGCAGCAGTTTCAAGATTGAAGTTCCTTCATGCGAGTCATGGGACTGAGGATGTGTGAACGTTTGACCAGCGGCATTGTAGCAAATCTAAATGTCTTGGCAAGACACCACCCCTACCTTCTCCCCTCCACCCACTCGACCACCCCATCTCTCCCAACCCCCAAACTCACGCCGCACGCTCCGCATAGCCATTGCTTCTCGGTTCGCGTCCATTCTATCCGCCCACACTGCGGACACATCAGAACCCGCTCCGCTGACCCCGCTCCAATCCACACTGAATCGCCCGCTTTCCTGCCCCACACCTTCCGATAATCCACCTGCCAGACTTGCACCTGCCCATCCTCGATACCATGCTTTCGCAGCTTACTCAGCATCTCCCCTTCCGACCACGTCTTCCCCGGCATCCACGGCGTATGAATCCGCAGCGTCGTCAGCAGCAGACCTCCCGGCCGCAGTACCCGCGCCATCTCCGCCAGGATCGCATCCGGGTCGCGTGTGAACTCCAGCGCCTCCAGGCACGTCACCACATCGAACGAACCATCCGGGAAGGGCAGCGTCTCCGCGGGCGCATGAATCAGCGTGATCCACTCGGAGAAAGGGGTGGTGGCTCTTGCCGCCTCCCGCAGCATTTTCCGGCTCAGATCGATCCCGACGATCTGCCCCTCGAATGCCGGGAGCCGCGCCAGCGCAATCGGCAGCCGTCCCGTCCCCGTCGCCACATCCAGCACCAACGGATCGCGTCGCGGCTGGATCGCCTCCATGATCGGCCGTGCCAGGAAAAACTGCTCGTATTCCGGCACGACCTTCTTGACCCCGTCGTAATGGGGCGCGAACACATCGTACAGCCAGATTACCACTCGCCGCCCCAGATACACCCCCTCAGACGCCACCAGCAGCCACCACAGCAGCGCCGCCACCGCCGCGACCGCCGCCGGCGCGCCTCGCGCGATTGCCCCGGCCAGCGTCTGGCCGAAGCGCACCCGGTCCAGATCCGACAGCGGGCCGACCTTGGCCGGCGAATGCGGCAGGTGATCGCGGATATCCTGCACCGTC
>JAEUQZ010000249.1 GCA_016788965.1 Anaerolineae bacterium
ACCGTCCGTCCGGTTCGCTCCTGCGGAGCGCCGTGGCGGTCGCCTATACCACCCTGATGACCGTCCTGCTGCTCCAATCCAGTGCCCGCCCGCTGGTCGGGCCGGTCGCCCCGCGTGAGTTCAACCTCGTCTGGGAAATCCTGCTGACCCTCGGCCATCTGGTCGGCTTTGGCATACTGACCAGCCTGTGCATCTGGGCATTCTCCGCCCTGACCCCGCGCCGCCGGGGAATCGTCATCACGCTGGTCTTCGTCTGCGCCTTCGGCCTCGTCACCGAGGCGCTCCAAACCCTCGTCCCGGATCGCAGCGTGTCCTGGTTTGATCTGACCTGTAATTGGGGCGTCTCGGTTGGGGTAGCCGTCTGGCTCTGGCGGCGCGGGGCTTAATCCACGTTCAGCGGCAGCTTGACCGTGACCCGCGTGCCCTGGCCCGGTTCGCTGGCGACCTCGATGCTGCCGTGGTGGGATGCAACCGCCTTCTCCACAATCGACAGACCGATCCCCAGCCCCGGCGCTTCGTTGATATTGGTTCCCCGGAAAAACGGCTCAAAGATTCGCTCGCGCTCATCCGGCAGGATGCCAACACCGTGGTCGCTGACCTTCAGTTCGATGGCCTCGGCGCTGGCGTTCATCTCGATCTCGACGAGCGAGTCGGCACTCGAATACTTGAGCGCGTTGGAGAGCAGATGCGTCAGGATCAGGCGCATCAGGTGTTCATCGGCCTGCACACGACTGGCTGGCCCGTTGAGGCGCAGATCGATGGTCTGGGTCGCTTTGAGCAGTTTGGGCACGTCCTCGATCACCTGCCTGGACAGCCGCTCCAGATCATAAGGCGATGCCGAAAAGTCTGAACTGAAGGCCAGCCCCTTGACCACCAGCGACATATTGTCCAGCATCCCCGTCAGGGCGCGCACCTGACCGCGAATCTGGTGGAGCCGCTCGCCCCGCTGCGTCTCGTTCATGCGCTGGCTGTAGTATTCGAGCAGGTCGGTGGACGAGCCGATCACGGCCAGCGGCGTCCGCAGTTCATGGGACAGCCGCGCCATCATCCGCTGCATCAGCCCGCCGAGTTCCTGTTCTTTCTGGAGCGCCGTCACCAGCCGCTCCTGCTCGACCATGGCCCGCTGCATCCAGCGCCGTTCGCTGATATCGCGGGAGGTGAAGACCGCCCCAGTGACATTCCCGGCGCTGTCGGTCATGACCCGCCCGGTCGTTTCCATCCAGACGTAGTAACCATCGGCATGTTTGAAGCGGAACTCGATCATGTCGCCATCGCGCCGCTGGAAAGCCGCCTGCGCTGAGCGCAACACCAGTTCAAAATCATCCGGGTGGACGTAATCCATCGCCGACTGGCCGATCAAATCGTCGGGTTCATAGCCCAGCGCCGCGCGGTGGGCCTGACTGACATGATTGAACACCAGGTTCGGATCGACCATCGAGACCATATCGTGCATATTGTCGGCGATGGTGCGGAGCTTCTCCTCGCTCACGCGCAGCGCCGCTTCGACCTCGCGCCGCTCGGTGACATCCTGGAAGTAGCCGAGGAATTGGGTCGGTTTCCCGTCCCCGTCCCGTTTGAACACCATGTCATGGAAGGCGATCCAGCGCCATTGACCATCCGCGTGCCACATCCGGTGTTCACTGTCGATGATCTCTCCATCTTTTGCCTCTGCCAGACGCCGCGTCTTCTCGTCGAAGATCGCCCGGTCATCGGGATGGACAAAGTTGCCGTAGTACACATCGCTTCCCTCAGCCATATCTTGCAGGTGATAGCCGAGGTTGGTTTTGCGATTGTGGAAAATGTTGCACTGTTCCGCTACGCCATAGATATAGATGTCCACCGGAACCAGTTCCATCACCTGGCGCATCATCGATTCGGCCTCGCGGAGAGCATCTTCAGCCAGCTTGCGGGCGGTGACATCCCGGCAGACCGCGATCAAGGAGCGGATTTCGCCTGACTCCTGGCGAACGACACTGCCGGAGGCTTCCAGCCAGACATAGCTGCCATTCCGATGCCGCACGCGCAATACGGCGTAGTGATCCTCCCCGCCTTCGAGCGTCGTTCTGATCATCTGATCGACGCGCTCGACATCGTCGGGATGCACCAGGTCGAGAGACCGGCTCCGCGTCAAATCCTCAGTGTTGAAGCCCAACACTCGTTTGCAGGATGGGCTGATATAAAGGACTGTACCGTCCCTGGAAATCTCGACGATGAAGTCCTTCATGTGTTCAGCGAGTATGTCGAATCGCTCGCGAATACGGAAGAGCGCAGCGTGGGCATCTTCCAGCCCAGCCGTTTCGTCATGGCTCAGGCGCGCTTCATCCAGCGGAAGAAATGTTCCCATCCAGGCGGGCTGACCCTCGAAACGGATTGGGTTGACACTGCATTCCGTCGTCAACACAGCCTGATCCGCACCGAGGAAACGTAGCGTTTCAGTCGTGGCCTGTTCGCCGGGCTGATCCCAGCCGCGCAGCTTCGTCCAGTCATCCGGGTGAATCCAACGTTCGAGCGGCGAGCCGGTCAGCATCGATGAATCGCAGCCCAGCTTGGAGCAGGCCGCCCTGTTGACAAAGAGGATGTGCCCGTCGCGGAAAATCAGGATCGGGCTGGCGACCGCATCGAGGAGCAGTTTCGAGGTCGATTCAGAAACAGGGGTGGACACAGGCCATTCAACCTATCCCCGCGCTGAACGCGGTATAGTATCTGCCGATATAGTGTAGCATTATTCGTGACAACGAACCTGTAAGAATCCGCGCAGATGATGAAAGGGTTGCCTATGCCCCGCGTAAAGACCCCCGATTGGGTGAAAGATGCCGTCTTCTATCAGATTTTCCCGGATCGCTTCGCCCGCAGCGGCAAAGTCCTCAAGCCGAACAACCTGGAACCCTGGGACAGCCTACCGACTCCCCAGGGCTACAAAGGCGGCGACCTCTACGGCGTGATCGAACACCTCGATCACATCCAGGAGTTGGGCGCGACAGCGATTTACTTCACGCCCATCTTCCAGAGCGCCTGCAACCACCGCTACCATACCCACGACTACTACCAGGTCGATCCGCTGCTGGGAGGCAACAAGGCCTTCTACGCCCTGCGCGACGAGATGCACCGCCGCGGCATGAAGCTGGTGCTGGATGGCGTCTTCAACCACGCCAGCCGGGGCCATATCTTCTTCAACGACATCCTGGAAAACGGCCCGCACTCGGCCTGGCTCGACTGGTTCATCGTCCATGACTGGCCGCTGACGGCCTACAGCGGCGAGCGTCCCGCCAATTATGAAGCCTGGGTGGGCAACCGCGCCCTGCCCAAATGGAACACCGATAACCCGCAGGTGCGCGAATATATCATGCAGATTGCCGAACACTGGCTGCGCGAAGGCATCGACGGCTGGCGGCTGGATGTGCCCTTCTGCGTCACCAGCCCCGGCTTCTGGAACGAGTTCCGCAGCCGCGTCAAAGCCGTCAACCCGGAAGCCTACATCGTCGGCGAGGTCTGGTGGGACAGCACCAACTACCTCCAGGGCGACCAGTTCGACGCCGTGATGAACTACCTGTTCACCGAGCCGGTCATCCAGTTCTGCGGCCAGGGCCACCTCGACCGCAGCCTGGCTATCAGTGACGCTTCCTATGACCCCTATCCGGCCATCGATGGCGAGCATTACGCCAAGAAGATCGCCAAGGCGCTTTTCCGCTACGATTGGGAAATCGCTCAGGTGCAGTTGAATCTGCTCGACAGCCACGACACCGCCCGACTGCTGAGCATCGCCAGCGGCGACTCGGCCACCGTCCGGCTGGCGACCATCCTGCTCATGACCGCCCCCGGCGCGCCCAGCGTCTACTACGGCGACGAGATCGGCCTGCCCGGTCGCGTGGACCCCGACTGCCGCCGTACCTTCCCCTGGGATAAACCTGAAACCTGGGATCGGGAGGCGCTGGCCTATCACAAGCAGCTCATCGCCATCCGCCACGCGCACCCGGCGCTGCGGCGCGGGCGCTACCAGCCGCTGCATCACAGCCCGACCACCTATACCTTTGGCCGCGTTCTGGAGGACGACCGCCTGCTGGTGGCCGTCAATGTGGGGGAGAAGGCCGCCAAGATCGAAGTCCCGGTGCAGGATGTCTTCGCCGAGGGGACGGCCTTGAAAGCCGTCTATGGCAAGGGCAGCGCCACCGTCGAAGGCGGCCTGGTCAAGCTCAATCTCCCCGCCCGTGATGGGGTGATCCTGACCCGGCAGGCGTGATTGCTAATCGGTTTGTTCGGGCTTCGCCCCTTGTCGAAGAAGGGGCGAAGCACCGGAATATGAGTGATTGCCCCTACGAATTCCGCGTAATCACCCCGCAGCCCGCGCGGCCGCCGGCGTCGCCCTGTAGATGGACAAACGCTCTGATCCCTGATGGACGCGGTACTGCTCCCGCGTCCATCATTTCTCTAGTTTCAGTTCAGGTCGATCTGTCCCTCCTCCGAAAGATTCAACCGGACATCTCCGAGCCGTCCTTGTATTCGTCTTCCCTAACCCCTGATCCCCAACCCCTAATCCCTGCTCACGCCGGGACAGGCTCGGCGGCCTGCCGCTGACGATGCACCACCAGCCCAATCGCCAGCCAGCCCAGCCCAATCCCCAACACCATCAGGAACGTCAGCAGATTGTCGAACGGCTCGCTGAAGCGGCCGGTGATCCCCATCATCATCACCCAGCCGGCCACGATTTGCAGCGGCAGCCAGCGGAAGATCGGCAGGAACGGCGACCGGGCATACAGCAGGCCGAATAGCGCCAGCGCGATCACATGCACCAGGCTGGTAGCGAACCAGATGTTCCAGAGCGATTCCCTGATCTGCTCGGCGATCACGCCGCCTGCCATCATCAGTGATGCAGCCCCGCTCAGGGCGAGCAGTCCTTTCCTGAGCGTGCCGAGCGCCGCGCTGTACCGCAGCGCCAGCCCCAGGCAGCCTAACCCGATAAACAGGAAGCTGGGCGCGATCAGCAGCAGCAAGACCTGGTACACCCCATAGTAGCTGTAATGGTCGCCCGGCTGAAGCTGGCTGAAGGCCGCCAGCGCCCCAAACGCGCCACCGAGGATCAGAAACGGGCCAGCAAGCTGGCTGAACATGGCTTTTGACATGGTGAAGTTGACCTTTCTGCGTTCTTCAATGACCGTCAAGGTGAGGTCGAGCAGCGTCGCGCACCACCACAGCGCCATCCCCGCCAGTCCATCCTGGCCGTAGCGCTCACGGCAGACATCCCGGAACACCTGCGCCATCAGCGGGCCATATTCCCGGCGGTAGGCTGCCGGATAGAGGATCAGCAGGGCGCGGTAGACCTGTTCGGAAAAGGTGATGATCGGCGGTATCGTCCTCATGATCCCGCCCCTCCCACAAGCCTTTTTGACTGGGCGACGTTCAGCAGCGTCGCCAGCCGTCCCGCTTCTGCCCGCGCCACCCGCTCGCCGAAGGCCGTCAGGCGGTAGTAACGCCGCCGTTCGTCATCCAGCGCCGGATCGGGACGCTCTTCAGTCTCCTCGATCAGGTTGGCTTCCAGCATCCGCTTGATGGTTCCGTAGAGCGTTCCCGGCCCCATCCGCAGCGTTCCGTTCGTGATCCGGCTGACTTCCTGCATGATGCCGTACCCGTGCTTTTCCCCATCCGCCAGCGCCAGCAGGATGTGGAAAACCGCCGGGGTCAGCGGCAGCATATCATTCGGTCTCATGGTGGTATCCGACATGCGCTTAACCTCACATACATCTGTCGTGGATATATCCGTTGCAGTCATAATACGTACTTTTGCCCCCGCTGTCAAGCAGGTGCATTTCAGATTGGGACAAGATTCATCGCTGGCGAACGAGCTTCTGCCCATCCCTATGATTCCCGTCTGGGTAGGGACGCCATTCTTGGCGTCCGTGTCGCCAGCAAGACTGACCGAAAGTCCAGGCCGCCCCGTTCGACAGGCTCACTCCATCTGGTGTATGCTTGGGATGGGCGGCTCACGGGCTGTCCACCTCTTTTATGGGTTGATGGAGACCGATCTTCATGTTTCAGGATGTGGGTCAGATCACCAAGGTACTCGGTGAGCAGCAGTATATTTCCACGGACGAAATCTCGACCGTGATGTTCCTGGCCGATAAGCTGGAAAAACCGGTGCTGACCGAAGGCCCGGCGGGCGTCGGCAAGACCGAACTCGCCAAAGCCTGGGCGAAAGCCAGCGGCCGCCCGCTCATCCGCTTGCAGTGCTATGAAGGGCTGGACGAGAGCAAAGCCCTCTACGAATGGGAATACGCCAAGCAGATGCTCTATACCCAACTGCTGCGCGATAAGCTCAGCGAGGTGCTGGCCGGGGCGACCAGCCTGACCCAGGCAGCGGATCGTCTGGCGCAGGAGGAGAACGTCTTCTTCTCGGAACGCTTCCTGCTGGCCCGGCCGCTCCTCCAGGCCATCACCGCGCCAGAGCCGGTCGTCCTGCTCATCGACGAGATCGACCGCGCCGACGCCGAGTTCGAGGCCTTCCTGCTGGAAATCCTGAGCGACTTCCAGGTCTCCGTGCCGGAAGTCGGAACCATCATCGCGCGGCATATGCCCACGGTGATCCTCACCAGCAATAACACCCGCGAGCTTTCCGAGGCACTGAAGCGGCGCTGCCTGTACCTCTTCATCGATTATCCCAGCCACGACGCCGAACTCCGCATCGTGCGGATGCGCGTGCCGGAACTCAACGCCCGGATCGCGCAGCAAGCCGTCGAGATCGTCCAGAATCTGCGGCAGATGGACCTCAAGAAGAATCCCAGCGTCTCCGAAACCATCGACTGGGCCAAATCACTGGTGATGCTTAACGCCGACAGCCTGGATAAGCACACGTTGGAAACGACCCTGACGGTGCTGCTCAAGCACGAGAGCGATGTGCAAAAGGCTCGACGCGCCCTGACCGGCGGCAAAGGCGATCATCCCATCAGCCGCCGGGGCGACACCGGTAATCTGGGCGGCGGCCGCCGCGGCTGGCCGAACTAAACGCGCCAATTCTCTACATGGGGGCAGCCGAACGGTCTGCCCCCTTTTTGTTGGATTGCTGCCACGAGAGGCCACATTGGGGACTTCCGGCCACTCGCGTTACAATACCAGGCGTTCTGGATGCGGACGCGCGGCGCGCCGCTACGCATGAATTAGGTGCTTTGGGAGGAAAAAAGGCATATGGGACTTCTCTTCAAGAACGGCACGGTCATCACCGCCAGCGACATGGTTCAGGCCGATGTCCTGGTCGAAGGCGAGAAGGTCGTGATGATCGGCCAGAATATCCGGCCGCAGGGGCACGAGGTCATCAACTGCAAAGGTAAGTACCTGATGCCCGGCGGCATCGATGTCCACACCCACCTGGATTTGCCCTTCGGTGGAACCTACAGCAACGACGACTTCGATGTCGGCCACAAGGCGGCAGCCTTCGGCGGCCCCATCACCAACTCTTCACTGTCGGCCTGGCGATCGGAGACATCATCCACAATCAGCGCAATGCGGCGCGGTGTCGCATCGGCAAGCCGCACCGTACCGCCGAGTTTCTGGTCCACC
>JAEUQZ010000024.1 GCA_016788965.1 Anaerolineae bacterium
GGCACAACCTCCAGATCAGGCGTGAAGAAGCCGAAGCCGACAGCAATGTCCGAGTCTTCCAGGTTGGCGACAGTGAAGCTCATCGACAGGCGCACGCCGCGCTCGCCCTTGCTCTTGGCGTTCCACTTGACGCTGATGTCGGTGACTTCCGCGAAGGGATCGTCGCCCTGGACTTCCGTGCCGCCTGATGCGGCCTCATCCGGTTCCGGCAGCGCCACCCGCCCGGCTCCGAACTGCGAGTCCGGGCCGTTCTTGCCCAGGTCGAGCGAGGTATCCATCAGGAAGCTCTTGACCTCGTAATTGCTCATCTCCGGGTAAGCCTGCCAGACCAGCGCCGCGGCCGCAGCCGCCAGCGGGGTCGCGCCGGAGGTTCCGAAAAAGCCATCCTCCGCCCCCGGCAGGATTTCGCCCGTCGGCGCGGAAATGTCCGGCTTGACGCGCTCGTCGAGCGTCGGCCCCTGGGAGCTGTAGGATTCGAGTTCATCGACTTCCAGGCCGGTCGCGCCCACGGTCAGCACCGCGGCGGCATCGCCGGGGATGGCTACGCTGTATTCGGGAATCCGCGCCCAGTCCACCACCATTGAATTGCGGATGAAAATGTCCAGGACATGATCGCCATCGCCGCGAGCGTTCTCGATGCCCAGGTAGTAGATCGCGCCCGGCTCGCTCTCGAAGACGGTGGCCTGGAAGGGGAAGTCGTTCTTGCGCCCCTTGCGCGATTCCGCGCCAGAGGCCACCTCGTCCCCGTTCTCATCGACCACGACGAAGCGGTAGTTGTTGTCCTCGCGGCCATTCCAGTTGCCGTTCCAGTTCATGGCGATATCGGTGTAGGGGGCGAAGGCCTGGAAGGGCATCCAGACTTCGCCGTCGCCGAAGTCATTCCAGCCGTCATCGTTCTCGTTGAACTCCAGCATGGTGTGGCTGTCGGCATAGTTGCCGGCGGAGTTGACCCACAGCACGCCGGTGTCTTCCACGAAGTCCTGGGCCAGCGATGCGTAGTAATCCGTACCGTCGCGCGGGCCAATCGGCGAGGAGACCGAGCGGCTGATGATCTGGATGCCCTCATCGACCACGATTTGCAGAGCGTCCTCCAGCCCGGAATACGAGGTCGGGTCTTCGTAAAGCAGGTAGAGTTCGGCGTCGGGCGCGACCTTGTGGATGACCAGGGCGCAGAGCGTGCCGTGGTCGTTGGCATAGTCGGCGTCGTTCATCTCGTCGAGGTCGAAGTTGGTAAACATCTCCTCCGGCAGGTCGCCATCGTCGATGCGATCCTGCACGCCGTAGAAGCCGCCCACGTCGATGATGGCGATCCTGATACCCTTGCCGGTGAAGCCGGCCTCCCACCACGTTTCCGCGCCGATGGTCGCGCCACCGACCGAGGTGAAGTCCTGGGCCAGATAAAGCGAGGGCAGGCTGGGCGTGGGAACCCGCGCCCCGACGACATGCTCGGCCTGGAAGACCTCGACCAGATAGCCGATGAGCGAGCCGGGCGTGCCGAACTGCGCCAGCGTCGCCAGCGGGATGCCGATCTCGACCTCTTCAGTGTTGGGCAGATAGCGGTAAACGCTCACGTCCAGACCGGTCAGAGTCTCGGTCAGGGCGGGCAGGTTGTCCTTCAAGTCCAGGGCGAGGTAGGCCACGATCTCGTCGAAGCGATTGATGACGCTGCGGTCGCGGGCCAGTTTTTCGACGGCGGCGAACCCGCCGGCATCGTAGACGGCCAGCAGGTCGAGGTAGCTGACCGGGATGCCGAGCTTTTCCAGGATGCCGGAGTCGTCCAGGAAGACGGCCACGCCGCTGGCGCCGTGGTCATTGTAGACCTGGACGATGCGGGCGTAGAGTTCAGCGAAGTCCAACTCGGCTGAGGTCTGATCCTTGACCAGATCGAGGTAGGGCTGCAAGTCGGGATACTGCGCCAGCAAGTCATCCAGCGTGGCCGGCAGATCGAACTGCGGCACGGCCACGGGCGTCCCGCCGATGGTTCCGGGCGTGCCCGGTTCACGGGTGGCGACGGGCGCGGCTGGAGTCGGCGTCGGGTTGACGGGCTGCACGGCGACCTCGCGGGTCGGCGTGGCCGTCGGTTGGGCCTGCTGAGGGGCATCCGCCCCGCTGGTGATGGTGGCGGTGCTTGCCAGCGCGATCAGCATCAGCGCCAGCAGACACCCCGTCAGAACGGTCATGCGTCGAATGCGAGTCATAATCTCCTCCGCCGTCAGGGGCGGATCGAATGGCCTGATTCAGGCAGGTCGAAACATGCACCCAGCACTCCGGGCGAGCGCGCATCGCCCCGGCTGGATGACTCCGGGTTAAAGGTCGGAGCCGGATATGAGTCTGTTGCAAGAAAGCTGAAGTTCATGGGGCGTGTCCTCTGACCCCCCGCGCCCCGCTGGGTGATGGATAGGCGACTGCCCATCCATCACCCGGTGTGTACTGCTTCGGTGGGACGCCCTCGCCGGGCATCCCCCTCCCCTAACCCCTGATCCCCAATCCCTAATTGATGGTGATGACCTCCGGTTCGCTCTGCCAGAGCGGTTGGGGATTCTCCGGGTCGCTCAGGTCGAAGATCAGGACGACCATCACCAGATCGGTTCCCGATTCGACATCCTCGAAGACGTAGTTCGGCAGGAACAGGCTGACATCCTCGAACTCAGCACGGCCGCGTTCGACCTCGAACACATCGTAGGTTCCAATCGAGCCGAGGAACTGGTAGTCCTCGTCGGGGCTTTCGACCGACTCGAAGTCGGGGGTGAAGAAGCCGAAGCCCACGGCGATATCGCTGCCTTGCAGGTTCTCGACGGTGAAGCTGATCGAGACGCGGACGCCCTTGTCGCCCTTGCTCTTGGCGTTCCACTTGACCTTGTAATCGGTGACTTCGGCGAAGGCGGTATCGCCCTGGGGCTGGCCGCTGACATCCTCGCCGGGTTCGGGCATTTCCAAACGGCCGGCGCCGAATTCGGGATCGGTTCCGTCCTCGCCCAGATCGACAACCGTGGTCATCATGAAGTCCTTGACTTCGTAGTTGCTCATCTCCGGGAAGGCCTGCCAGACCAGCGCGGCGGCTCCGGCCACCAGCGGAGTCGCGCCGGAGGTTCCGAAGAAGCCTTCATCGTAGCCGGGGACTTCTTCGCCCGTCGGGGCGCTGATGTCCGGCTTGATGCGCTCGTCCATGGTCGGCCCCTGGGAACTGTAGGTTTCTAGTTCATCTTCGGTCAGCCCGGTCGCGCCGACCGAGAAGACCGCATCGGCATCGGCAGGGAGGGCGATGCTGTATTCGGGAACCTGCGCCCAATCGACGAGTTCGGCATCGCGGATGAAGATGTCCAGCGTGTTATTGCCATCGCCCCGCGCCACTTCGACGGCCATGTAGTAGATCTCGCCCGGCTCGGACTCGAACGCGGCCGTCTGGATGGGGAAGTCGTTCTTGCGGCCTTTCTTGGATTCGCCGCCGGAAGCGACTTCATCGCCGTTCTCATCGACGATGGTGAAGCGGTAGTTGTTGTCCTCGCCGCCGTCCCAGTTGCCGTTCCAGTTCATGACCACGAACGTCACTGGCGCAAAGGCCATGAAGGGCATCCACTGCTCGCCATCGCCGAAGTCGTGCCAGCCATCATCGAGTTCATTGAAGTCCATGATGGTGTGCGAGTAACCGAAGTTGCCCGCCGCCGCGATCCACAGCACGCCGGTGTCTTCCACGAAATCGGTCACGACAGGCGACTGCCAGAAGGTTCCGTCGCGCGGGCCGATGGGGAAGCCGACCGAATAGCTGACGATCTGAATGTCGTTGTCAGCGATGTATTCCAGCGCCTCCTCGAAGGAGGTATCCGAGGTGATATCGACATACACCAGATGGAGTTCCACGCCCGGCGCGGCTTCGTAGACGATCATGGCGCAGGCTGTGCCGTGGTCGCCGCCGTATTCGTTCAGGTCTTCCAGATCGTAATTGGACTGCACGTTCTCCGGCAGGTCGCCGTCATCAATCCGATCCAGTACGCCGAAAAAACCATCGGTGTCAACCACCGCCACCTTGATCCCCTCACCGGTATAACCGGCCTCCAGCCACGGCTCAACGCCGACCGTCTCGCCGCCCACCGAAGAAAGCTGCGGGGCGAAAGCTGAAGAGGTCAACGCCGGAACGGGCACGCGCACGCCGACGACATGCTCGGCCTGGAAGATTTCCACCAGATAGCCGATGAGCGAGCCGGGCGTACCGAACTGTGCCAGAGTCACCAGCGGGATGCCGACCTCGACTTCGCCCGTGTTCCGCAGGTAGCGGTAAACGCTCACGTCCAGCCCTTCGAGCGTTTCGCGCAGGGCGGGCAGGTTGGCTTCTTCATCGACGGCCAGATACGCCACAATCTCATCGAAGCGGTTGATGAGCTTGCGCTCGCGGGCCAGGTCTTCCACGGCGACCAGGCCGCCGTCATCGTAGACCGTCAGCAGGTCGAGGTAGCTGACCGGGATGCCCAGCTTATCCAGGATGCCGGAGTCATCCAGGAAGACCGCCAGCCCGCTCGCGCCGTGATCCTTGAAGATCTGCACCATGCGGGCGTAGAGTTCGCTGAAGTCGAGGTCTTCGACGGTTTGATCCTGCACCAGATCGAGGTACGGCTGCAAATCGGGATACTGGGCGATCAGTTCGTCCAGCGTCGGCGGCAGTTCGAAGCTCACCGGGCCGACGGGCGTCCCGCCGATGGTATTGCCCGCGCCGGGTTCGCGCGTCGCCACGGGGGCGGCCGGCGTCGGCGTGGGATTGGCGGGCTGCACGCCCACCTGACGGGTCGGCGTGGGGTCCTGCGCGGTGGCGGCCGCGCCGCTCATCAGCGCCGCCAGCAGCAGCACCATCAGGGCGCTGCCCAGGATCACGATACGGCGAAACTGCTTCATACATCCTCCCAAAAGATGGTCAGGTTACAGCGGCGCTTCAGCGCCATTACCACGGTACGCGGATCAGGCGGGTGGTGTCCCTGACGGATTCACCACGCCCCACCCACGAAATGCTTGTGTTCCGAACTCCTCAGCCGTCATCCTCACCCCCTGCCCCCTCTCCACTGCGTAGAGAGGGGGTTCTCAATACGCTGGAAGTCCCCTCCCTATGGAATGGGGAGGGGATTTAGGGGTGGGGATACCCTCAGAAACTCTCATCGCGGCGGAGGGCCAGCCCCGCGCCGGTCAGCAGCACCAGACTGAACGCGGCCAGCGCCCCCCAGCGGATCAGCAGGCCGCTGACTTCCGTCGGGTAGGTGACGTTCAGGGCCGAGGACACCTGATAGAACTGGCGCGCGGTATCGACGCCTTGCAGCGGTTCGCCGCGCCGGTTGACGGGCTGCGTCTCGATGACGAAGCGGCCTTCGGCATCCCGATCCACAATGTGCGTCGTCGCCCCCAGCGCCTCCAGCGACCAGCGCGTGATCGTCAGCCGCGAGGGGACTTCCAGCGGCCCATCCATGCGGAACAGCACGCCCGGCAGCAGAATCTGCACGAACAGCACCGCCAGCACCGCGTAGGTCACGCCGTTGACCTGCCGGTTGATGGCCGAGAGCAGCAGCCCGATGCTGACGCCGGCCAGCGAGGTCAGCGCCAGGGTGATGAACAGTTCCAGCGGCCCCCACATCAGCAAACCCTGCTGCGGTAGTTCAACACCAATCGACAGCGTGAGCATCGCCAGCGCCGCGCTGATGAGCGACAGCGCCCCGTAGACGACGAACTTGGAGGTGAGGTACGGCGGGACGCGCAGGTTGCTCATGCGCTCGCGCAGGAAGAGCGTCTTCTCTTCGACGATGGTATAGGCCGCTGCGAAGATGCCGAGCAGCGTCACCGAGAGCGACAGCATGAACAGCAGCCGTTGGGCATCGCTGGCCGGAGCATAGACTGCGCTCGCCAGCACTTTTGGCGCGCCGCGGCTTTCCTCGCGGGAGCCGCCCAACGGCCGGTTCGAGCTGCTCTCCGGGGTCGGCTCCGGCGTCGGCGTGGGCGCGGCTTCGGCCTCGGCCTCCGGGTTATCGATGGAGGTCAGCGGGATTTTGTCCATGAACGATTCCAGCGGAGTCTGGACAAAGCGGTTGATGAGCATCTGCCCGCGGATGTTCTCGATGCTGTCCCAGTTGATGAAGCCCAGGAACAGCCCGACCAGCGGCAGCACCACCAGCAGCGCCAGCATCACCCGGAAGTCGCGCAGCGCCAGCGTCAGGTTGCGCGAGATCAACACCTGCGCCTGCTGGAGGATCGATCCCCCGCGCTGGCCCCGGAGCCGTTTGGAGGCGGCTTCGCTCTCGCTCTGCTGGCCGTCTTCCTTGCGCTTATGCAGAAGCTGCTTGGAGACGTAGCGGGCGAACTGCGGAACCTGCCGGAAACGCGCCGCCCATTTGGTGGCCGCCTCGCGCGGGGTGATGGTCTGGTTGGGGTCGCCCGTGGGAGCCTGCTGCACACGGTTGTAGACTTCGGTGAAATCGCGCACATCGAAGAAGTGCAGCGCCTCTTTGGGCGGGCCGTAGTAGGTCAGATTCCCGGAGGCCATCACCGCCAGCTTATCGCAGATGCCGATGTTGAGTGTCGTGTGCGTGACGACGACGACGGTGTTGCCCCGGTTCGCCAGCCGCCGCAGCGTGTTCATCATGGATTTATCCAACCCCGGATCGAGGCCGGAAGAGGGTTCGTCCATGAAGAGCAGGTGCGGCTCGGCCATCAGTTCCAGCGCGATGCTGACGCGCTTCTTCTGCCCGCCGCTGAGCTTGCCGACCTGACGGTCGCGGTAGTCGGTCATCTGCACCGCGTCCAACGCGCGGGCGATGCGCTGCTCGCGCGAGTCCTTCGGTTCGTTGGGGAAGCGCAGCCGCGCCCCGAAGTAGAGCGATTCGTAGACCGAGAGCTTGTTCTGCACGATGTCGGCCTGGGGCACGTAGCCGATGATCGGCTGGTATTCGTCATAGTTGGCGTAGAGGTTGTCGCCGTTGATCAGCACCTCGCCAGTGGTGGCGCGGTTGGCTCCGTTCATCGCCCGCAGCAGCGTCGATTTACCGGAACCGCTGCCGCCGATGATCGCCACCAGTTCATCCGGCAGGATCGAGAACGACACTTCGCGCATGGTGTCGTAGCTCTGCCGCTGGAGGACGCCGCTCGTATAACGCATCCCCAGGTTGACCGCATCCAACTGGTAACGCTGGAGCGAGGCCAGTTGCAGCAGCCCGTTGCCCTTGTAGACCAGCATGGTCTGGTCGATGCGGATGACGTCATCCGGGCGCAGGCGGTGCGGGCCGCTGATGCGGTGGTCGTTGACGAAGGTTCCGTTGGTACTGCCCGCATCTTGCAGGATGTGATCCTTGCCCTGCTCGACGATCTCGGCGTGCTTCCAGGAGACGGCCAGCGGCCGCAGAATCAAGGCGCACTCCTGCGCCCGCCCGATCACGAACGGGAAGCTCTTGAAGGGGAAGAACTGCTGCTTGTCGTCTTCGGCGCTTTCGTCCAGCGGGTTGGCGTAGGTCATGGTCACGCCCGCGCCGGAGCCATCCTGCAAGCGGATGGTATCCCCGTTGCGGAGGAGCTGGCTGTCGATGTACTTGTCGTTGACCATCACATCGCCGGGGTAGCTGGTCAGGTCGAAGAGGCGGTAGCGCGTCCCCTCCTGCACCAGCTTGACCATCTGTGGGGCGATGCCCGCGAACGGCAGCACGATATCCTGGTTGGCGGCGCTGCCCAGCGTCATCGTCTGCTGGGAGAGCCGCGCGGTCGAGGTGCGTCCGCTGTCCGGCACGACCCGCAGCGTCGGCTCGCCCATCCCCATCGAGATGGCGACGGTAAGCTGTGTACCGCAGCGCGGGCAGACGCTCACGCCCGGTTCCAGCGGCGTGCCGCAGTTCGGGCACGTTCGGGTACGATCTTGTGTCACGCTCCGTATTCCTCTGTGTCCTCTGTGCCTCTGTGGTTGAATTCCTTATGACGCTACGGATTCAACTGGAACGCCCAGGCATCGCTGAAGGTGCAGCCGCTCCCGTCGGACTGGGCATAGACCCCGGCGGTGAAGGCCACGAAGCCCGCGTCGAAGTCCCGGTCGCGGAAGGTCGTTGCCCGCACGCCGTTGATGTACACGATCAGGCGCGAGCCATCGGCCACCACCATCAGCGTGTTGGTCTGATCCTGATCGACGTTCAGGGCGCTGCCATCGCCTTCATCGCTTTCCTGCCATTCGCCGTTCAGCAGCTTGTCCAACCAGAGGCTGCCGTTGCGGTCGATGCGGATCATGTAGAAGTTGTTGTTGTCGAAGCTCTCGGTATCGCTCATCCGCACCAGCACGCCGCAGTAGTTCTCGGTCGGACCGTCGCCCCAGCCGACGGTCGCGCTGATGACGACATCCTCATACGGGTCATCCAGCGACAGCCACTCGAAGCGGTTCTCCTCGGCGGACATGTCGATGGACAGGCTGTCTTCCTGGTAGACCAGCACCCCGTCATTCGGGCCGAGTTCCGCCGCCGCCAGCCCATCGGCCACGAACTCCGGCAGATCGACCTGGTTGGGATCGGCGGTCGGCTCGATGGTGTCATCCGGTTGAGCATCGCCGCTCAGCGACCAGACCCACGAGTCCTGGAAGGTGCAGCCGGCGCTGGGGCTGCTCTGGATGGCAGCCGCGGCGAAGGCGATCTGCCCGGTGGCGAACTCGGTGCTGCGGAAGCGGCCGGCCTGCTCACCGTTCAGGTAGACGGTGAAGATATCGCCCTGCCCCACCACGATCAGTTGGTTGTCATCGCGCCGCCGGGTGTTGATGAAGCTGCCATCACCGAACTGGCTGTCCTGCCATTGGTCGCCCAGCAGGATATCGAAGATCAACTGCCCATCCCGGTCGATCCGCGCGATGTAGAAGTTGTCGCCGTCCTGGTAGCGGAAGATCAGGCCGCAGAAGTCGTCGCTTTCGCCTTCGCCCCAGAAGACCGTCGTGCCCATCACGAAGTCGGTATAGTTGCCGCGCACCGTCTCCCAGTTCACCGTCTGCTCCTGGTTGGAGACATCGAGGAAACGTTCCTCGTCGCGCAGCGCCAGCGAGCCGCTGGTCTCGTCGAAGCCGGCCACCGCCAGCCCGTCCAGCACCACCTGCGGCACTTCGGTCACTTCGATGGTCGGCTCGGCCACCGTTGTGCCCGACTCCATCGCCCACAGCCACGAGTCCCGGAAGACGCAGTAGCTGTTCGGGCTGCCCTGGGTCGTCCCACCCAGCAGCCCCACCGTTCCGCCGCTGGTGGCGTCGTGCTGGAACTGCTGGACGAAGCGGCCGTTCAGGTACACATTGAAGGTGTCGCCGATGGCCGTGATCACCAGTTCGTTGGTCGCGTCCAGTTCGGTATTGATCTGGCTGCCGTCGCCATAGACGCGGCTTTCATACTCGCCATCGACTTTCGGATCAAGCCAGAGTTCGCCATCCCGGGTGATGACGATCAGATAGAAGCTCAGGTTGTCATCGTCCGCCCGGAGTTGGAAGCCGCAGTAGTCATTGGTCGGCCCCGGCCCCCAGTAGACGGTGCTGTGAATCACGAAATCGACATACTGACCATCGAACTTGTTCCATTCGATGGTGTTCTCGTCACCGCTCTGGATAATGACGGTTTCTTCTTTTGTCCCCGCCAGTCGGCCGCCCGCGGTCGCCACGCCGACCGATTCGAGGACATCGGCAATCGGGGTATCCGGCGGCGGCGGCGCGATCTCCAGCAGCGCCGCGCCATCGACCGACAGCACCCAGGCATCGCTGAACTGGCAGTTCAGCGAAGTGGGGCTGCCGCTCGACCGCAGCGCCATGAAGGCCACCCGGCCTTTGGAGAGGCGGTTGTCTTCCACCTGCGAAACAATCTGCCCGTTGATGAACACGCTGAACGTCCCGCCCACAGCCACGACCGTGATGCGGTTGCGGCCATCCTGCCCGACGTTGATCGGGTCGCCGCTGAGGATGTTGATCGACTCTTCCCACTGGTTGTTTTGCAGCTTCTCGAACCACAGATCGCCATCCGGCTGTAAATTGAGCCAGTAGTAGTTGGACTCGTCCAACTGCCGCAAACTGAAGCCGCAGCTATCGTTATCGGCGGCTTCCAGCCATTCCAGGTCGGCGCTCATGATGAAGTCAGTCTGGATGTCGCCGACGTAGTTCTGCTGGATGAAGTTGGAACTGAAGACCGTGCCGCTGTCCTGCTGGTAAGCCAGCACCGCCGAGTCGATCTCGACGCCGATGGCTTCCAGTTCGTCCTGGATCGAACGGTCAAGCTGACCTACTGCCACAGCTTCCGGCGTCTGGAACAGCGCCGGCGCGGGCGTGTTGGCCTCGATCAGCACCAGAGCCGGGGTGGGAATGGGCGTGCCGCTGTCGCAGAGCGGCTGGATATTGAACAGCGTGCGCTGCTCGCAGGTCAGCTCTGGGAGATAGCGGTTGGCCCGCGCCCAGGCCACCCCGCCGCCCGGATAGGGCGTCAGGTCCCAGAGCAGCACGCCGCGATCCTTGCCGCCGGAAAGCGCGCGGGTTCCATCGGCGCTGATGGCGACAGTGTAAATCTCTTCGGTGTGCCCTTGCAGGCGCAGCAGCGGAATCCGCGTCCGCGCGTCCCAGACCAGCACCGTCCGGTCATCCGAGGTGGAAACGATCTGCTTGCCGTCGGCGCTGAAGGCCACCGCGTTCACGAAGCGGGTATGCCCGGAGAAAGTGTACAAGTTCTGGCGGCTCTCGACGCCCCACAGCATCACCGTGGTATCCGCCGAGCCGGAGATGAACGTCTGGCTGTCCGGGCTGAAGGCCACGCTGGTGACATCACCGCCGTGCCCGATATAGGTGTGAAGCGGCTCGCCTGTTTCCGCGTCCCAGAGGATCAGGGTGTCATCAAACGCCCCGGACACGATGTAGCGCCCATTCGGACTCCAGGCCACGGCGCGGATGTCATCGGTGTGGCCGACCAGCGGATCGTCGAAGACCGGTTCGGTCGTCTCGGCATCCCAGATGATGATCTCATCCGACGAACTGGAGACCACCCGGCAGGCATCCGGGCTGAAGGCCGCGCTGGTGACAGCATTGCTGTGGGTCGTCAGCAGCCGACCCTCTTCCTGCGACCAGTTCTCGCGGTCGTAAATCAGCAGTTCGCCCGTGCCCATCCCGACCAGGACATAACGCCCGCCTTCAGGATCACACTGCCCCTGCGGGCTGTAAGCCACCAGGCTGGGGCTGCCGGGCGTGTAAATCGTCCGGGCTACCGAGCCGCTCTGCAGATCCCACTCGATGACCGTGCCGTCATCGGAGCCGGACAGGGCATAGCGTCCATCCGGGCTGAAAACCAGACTCGTGATCGAATCGACATGCCCGATCAGCGCCGCCCGCTGGTTGAACGAGGCCAGGTCCCAGACGATCAGATCGCCATCGCTCGAACCAGAGATGGCCGAACCACCATCACTGCTGATGGCCGCGCTGACGACCGCGTTGGTATGTCCTTGCAGCCGCCGGATCACGCCGCCCGTCTGCACATTCCAGAGCGTCAGCGTTGTATTGACCGACGCGCCCAACAGCGAGTCGCCGTCCGGCGTGAAGCTGATGGCATAAACTGGCACATTGTCCGTGCCCTGCATCGGGCGCACCAGCGCCCCGGTCGCGGCATCCCAGAGCGCCGCCTTGCCATCGCCCAGCGCCCCGGCCACATAACGCCCGTCCGGGCTGAAATCGACGCCCCACACCGAGAAGGTGATGTTCTCGAAGGAGAACAGTTTCACGCCGCTGACCAGATCGAACAGGATCAGATCGGAGTTCCACGTCCCGGCGGCGGCTCTGGTTCCATCCGGGCTGAAGGCCACGCTGAGGACGCCGTTGCCGAAGATGTCCGCCGCGCCGAAGATCAACAGCCGCTCGCCGCTCTCGACATCCCAGAGGATCAGCTTGTTTTCGTCTTCTTCCGAGCCGGAAAGCAGCCGCGTTCCATCCGGGCTGAAGGCCACGGCATGGACAAAACCGACGTGGCCGGAGAAATCCCGAACCGGTTCACAGGCGGACTCGTCTTCGATGCAGGCCTGGAAATCCCACAGATAAATCACCCCGTCGCCGCTGGAGGAGGCCAACTGGCTCCCATCCGGGTTGAAGGCCACCGACGTAACCGGATTCTCGTGCGCCAACAGCCGCCGCTCGATCTGGCCGGTCTCCAGGTTCCAGATGACGATCTGGTCATCGGCCAGCCCCACCGCCGCATAACGTCCATCCGGGGTGTAAGCGACCGCATCCACCACCTGCTGGTTATCCAGGCGGCGGCGGATGTACGAGGCGCTCAAAGCATTCACCAGCGCAAGCTGCGCTTCCGGATTGGTCACGCCGATCAGGTTGGCCTCGACCGCCAGGGACAGCGCCACATCCGGCTGGCCGCGCCCCAGGGCTGCCTGAGCGCCGCTGGCAATCGCCAGCACCCGCGCCCGCAGTTCGGAGGCTTCGGCAGCGGCCGCATTCTGTTCAGCGCGGTTGCTCTCGCTCTCGGCGATGGCCGCCTGCGTCGCCGCCAGATCAGCCTGCACCAGCGCCTCGCCCTGGGCTATCGTGGCCGTGGCTGCGTTCGCCTGGGCAATCGCCGCCTGCGTCGCCGCAAGGTTAGCCTGTATCAGCGCCTCGCCCTGAGCAATGGTGGCCGTGGCTGCGTTCGCCTCGGCGATGGCCGCCTGCGTCGCCGCGACATCGGCCTGCACCAGCGCCTCGCCCTGCGCGTTGGTGGCGGTGGCCGCGTTCGCCTCGGCGATGGCCGCCTGCGTCGCCGCGATCTGGGCTTGCAGTTCCGCTTCACCCAGCGCATTCGTGGCCGTGGCCGCGTTCGCCTGGGCAATCGCCGCCTGCGTCTGGGCGATGCGCCCCTGATCGAGCGCCTGCCCCTGGGCCACCGTCGCCGTGATCGCGTTGGCGACCGCTACCGCCGCCTGTGTCTGGGCATTGGCCTCGTTCTCGATGGCGACCTGGCTGCGATTAAACGCGAAGGCCGACAGCGCCACACCCGCCACCGCCGCGATCCCCAGAATCACCAGCAGCACCTGACGGAGCTTCTGGCGGTTGATTTCCAGCCGCTTGACGCGCTCTTCTTCTTGTTTGCGGGATTCTTCTTCGCGGACGCGCTGATCCAGGCTGGCATCCAGATAAGCCAGTTCGTCCTGCGCCAGCGCCATATCGGTCTTGCCGCGCCAATCGTCGAACTGCCCCAGCTTGGTCCCGCGCAGCAGGAAGCTGGGATCGTAACCGCTGCGCCGCCATTCTTCCGCCCCGGCCATCAGCAGCCGCTGCATCCGCAAATCCTCGCGGCTGGTGCTGAGCCAGATGCCCAGCCGCGCCCAGGTGCGGATCAGCGCCTCATGGGCGACCTCGATGGTCGGCCCGCGCGTCACCGGGTCGCGGTCGAAGGCCAGCAGGCGGTAATTGCCGTAAAGTTCGATGACTTCGTGCATGGCCTGTTCGTTGCCCGTCAGCGAAGCCACCTCGGCCTGGGCCACGCGCCGCCGGGTATCTTCCGTGCCTTCACCGGGGATGACCAGCCGCAGGAACAACTGCCGGGCGGCCTCCTGCCGGGGTTCATCCAGTTCGGCGTAAAGCTGGTCGGCGCGGCGCGCCAACGCGCCCATCGCGCCGCCGCTGGCGCGGTAGGCGTCCAGCGTCATCATATTGCCCTGCCGCCGCTCGTAAAGTTCGGTCAGCGCGTATTGCAGGAGCGGCAGCGTGCCCGGCTGCTTGCCGACATCGGTGACGATGGCATCCACCAGCCCCGGTTCCAGCACCAGCCCGGCGCGTTCGGCAGGCTTCTCGATGGCCTCGCGCAGTTCTTCCGGCGCCAGCGGCATGACCTCTTCTTTATGCTTGCGGAACAGGTAGCCGAATTCCGAGTACAACAGCGGCCGGTCGTAGAAATCCGCCCGCAGCGTGATGATGATGCGGAGGCGGCTGCGCGGGTCGCTGACCGCCGTCAGCAGGCTGTCCATGAACTGCGTCCGGCGGGCTTCGTCATCGACCAGCGTGAAGGTTTCCTCGAACTGGTCGATCAGCAGCAGTAGATCCGTCCCGTCATCCGGCAGCACCCGGCTGACCGCTCGCAGCAGACCGCGGCGGTCGGCCTCCAACTGCTCCAGCAGACTCGACGGCGGGTTGACCGCGATTCGCAGCAGCGCCACTTCCAGTTCCTCGAACGGATTCGTGCCGGGAGTCATCTCCACCACGAACCACTTGTCCGAGCCGGGCAGCGCCCCCTGGCGCAGCGCCGGGATCAAACCGGCCTTAATCACGCTCGACTTGCCGCTCCCGCTGGGGCCGACCACCGCCAGGAAGCGGGAGGCTTCATCCGGCCCTCCCAGCCGGGCGATCAACTGCTTGACCAGTTCTTCACGCCCGAAGAAGTCCATCGCGTCGGCCTGCTGGAAGGCCAGCAGCCCTTTATAGGGATTATGCAGATCGGCCCGCAGCGTCGTCACCGGCTTCTTGACGCCGGTTGTTGTCAAGACCACCTGCCCCGTCACCTGGGCGGGCGTCCCGCCGACCGCCTGCCGGAATTCCCGCGCCATGCTCAGCGCGTCCGGGAAGCGCTGGTCAGCCTGCTTCGCCGTCGCCTTCTGGATGATCGCATCGACCAACTCCGGCAGTTCCGGGCGCAGATCACGCACCAGCGGGATCGGCTCGTAGAGGTGCTTGTGCATCAGCGCGATCAGCGTCGTCTCGCTGAAGGGACGGGTCGCCGTCAGCACTTCGTACAGCACGATGCCCAGGCTGTAAATATCGGTCTGAGCCGTCACCGGCTTGCCGTCGATCTGTTCCGGGGAAAGATAATCCGGCGAGCCGACGATCTGGCTCACCCGTGTTTGTTCGGAGGTGTTCAGGTCTTTGGCGATGCCGAAGTCGGCCAGGTAGGAGTTGCCCTCTTCGTCCAGCAGGATGTTATCCGGCTTCAGGTCGCGGTGGATTACGCCGTTGCGGTGCGCCAGAGTCAGCGCCGAGCCGATCTGCTCCAGCATCCGGCTGGCCTGCTCCAGGCTCCACAGCCCCTTTTGCAGGGAGGCGCGGACACTGCCGCCGCGCAGCCAGCGCATCACCAGATAGGCGCCGTCTGGGTCGCGCCAGTAGTCGTACAGCGGCACGATGTGCGGATGCTCCAGCGAAGCGACCAACTGCGCTTCCGCCTCGAAGCGCCGGATGAAGTCAGCTTGATTGGCGTATTCCGGGCGGATTTTCTTGATCGCCACTTCGCGGCGCGGCATCTGCTGGAAGGCGCGGTACACATCGCCGAACCCGCCGCCGCCGATACGCTCCCGAAGTTCGTATCCTTTGACGACCTGCCCCATCTGTTCGCTCATAACATGGCTCCGAAGGGTCAATGTTCCCGTGATCGGTTTCTGTGACACCCTGTATTATAGAGAGTTTCACGCGGATGCGCTGGCGACATCACAGGACGTTAACACGCGGCAACCGCGCCTTAACCATTCCCGTGACGCATCAATCCGGCTGTCACCATGCTGGTCAGTCGAGCAGTTCAGACAGGCTGCCGCCTGAACTGCCCATCAGGGTACGCATTCGGAGGAAAAGGAACCTCCGCCAAAAGGCGGAAATCCGAGGGGGACGTTCGCCGCAGCCGCGCTCAGTCGTGCCCAACCAGCGCCCGATACTGCGCGTAGATCATGCCCAGTTCATCATCGACCGTCGGCACGGGGGGAATACCCTGCCGCAGCCGCGCCAGCAAATCGGGTTCGTCCAGCAAACGCTGAAGCTGGCGGCGCAGATCAACGATATCGTCTTTCTCGAACAGCAGACCGTCCTGCTCGTGCTGGATTTTCTCCTTCATGCCGCCCAGCCGCGTGGCGATGACCGGAATACCGGCGGTAAAGGCTTCCAGGATCACGATGGGGCTGTTTTCGTACCAGCGTGAGGGAACGACCAGCACATCGATGGACGACAGCGCCTCCCAGACCTGCGCCCCTTTAAAGCTGCCACGCCAGTGAATAGCGGCGACATCCCGCGTCCGCGCCTGGAGCGCCTCTCCATAAGCCTCTCCCCCTTGCGATGACCCCCACAGATCGACCGCGATGGACGCTCCGTCCGCCAGCATCGGCAGCGCCGCGTCGATCAGCAGATCGACGCCCTTGTGTGATTTGATCTGCCCCAGGTAGCCGATCCGCAGCCGCGTTCCATTCGATGCACTTGCCCGCTGGATCGACGCGGCAGGCGGCTTCAGGCCATGCGGAATATGTGCCGCCTGGCGCAGGTCATACTCGTACTCGGTGAACTTCTCGATCAGGAAACGCGAGGGCGAAATGACCACATCCACGGCTTCCAGCGCCGCCTTCAAAGTCTCCCGCCGCCGCGCGAACGCGGTCTGCCAGTCCTGCATCCATCCCATCCCTTGCAGGACTCCCCAGTACAGACCGGACAATCGCGGCGCGTAGTCTTCGACGATCTGGTGCCGGCGCAAGTCGGCCACCACGCAGCGCGCGCACTTGTCATGGCTGTCCGGCCCCACACACATCTGGTTATCCCGATGCAGCAGATTGAGCCGCTCACACATGAACCAGTATTCCGTCAGTGTCAGGGCGACGGGGATGCCGGCCGCTTTTGCCGTGTGGATCACCTGCCCGCCCAGCAGATAGCCGCTGACGACATGCACGACATCGAAGCGATTTTGCTTCAACACATCCTGGAAGGCCGCCCCCACGCGGGGATCATCATAGCGATTCTGGAAGTGATCACCCGCCTTCAGATCGTAATGCAGACGATGAACGACAAATCCCCGTTCTTCCGAGCGGGTCAGATGGGCATTCGGATCACTCAGGTTCTCCAGCGTGAAGACCTCAACCTGATGCCCCTGAGCTACCAACCACAGGGCGATCCGTTCAGCAGCGCGTTCAGCCCCCGCAAAATGCGTTGGAGGAAAGCCATGTACGGCCAGCAGCACCTTCATTTGGAATGTAACCCCTCAATGTGCAGACCATCACCGTTGATTGATTGTCGGCTCAATAAGATACTGCGTTTGATTGAGACAAGGTAAATACGCTCAGCAATCCACAGGCAGTACCGATGACGTTACGCTATGTTACAGTCAGTTGAGGGGTTAGGGAATTGCTGTTTTCACTGACGCAGCAGGTCAGCTTCCCCTAGCTACCGCATCAGACGATTGCCCTCAATGCCCTTCCACTGTCGAGAGCGCCTAGCCCCGATTGGGCAGTGTGAACCAGAACCGCGATCCTTCGCCCGGCGCGGACTCGACGCCGATCTGCCCGCCGTGCGCCTCCACGATGCGCCGCGTGATCGCCAGCCCCAGCCCGGTGCTTTTCTCGTCGCCCGTCGGCCGCGCCGACAACCGCGCGAAGCCCTCGAACAGCCGCGCCCGATCCTGGAAGCGGATGCCCGGCCCCTCGTCCTGCACCTCGACCCGCCAGCCGTCGGGATTCCGCGTACACCGCAGCACCACCGTCGTCTTCGGCGGTGAATACTTGATCGCGTTCGAGAGCAGATTGTCGATCACCTGCCGCAGCCGCAGCGGATCCGCCACGACCTCGCCACTGCTAATGCATCGCAGCCGCAGGCGGATCGACTTGGCCGCAGCCGGCTCAGCAAAACGTTCGACCGCTTCATCGAGGAAGTGCGTCATATCCATATGAACCGAATTGACTGTGAAGTTCCCCGAATCGATGTGGGCGACATCCAGCAGGTCGTTCAGCAGATTCAGCACGAAGTTCGACTGCCGCTGGATATTGTGGAGCATCCGCTCCATCTCCTCCGGTGTGATTTCTCCCATTTCGCCGAGGAGCAGTTCTGTCGCCACTTTGATGCCACCAATGGGATTGCGGAGATCGTGCGCCGCGAAGCCCAGAAAGGTGTTCTTCAGGTCATTCAGCCGTCGCAGTTCCCGGTTCTGCTCTTCGATCTCCATCTTCTGCGCGGCCAGTTCGCTCGCCAGCCGCCCCTTCTCCACGATCACGGCCAACTGCCCGGCGATCTGCTCGAACAGCGCCACATGGGCATCCGCATAGGTATTCGGCGCGCAGCTTGAAAAGAACATGAACCCCACCGTCATCCCGTTGACGATCAGCGGACAGGTCAGCGATGAGCGGATGCCCTCCTCGACCAGCAGCCGCGTCGATATCGAATCGGGCTTCTTCTCCAGGTACTTCGACAGATCGTTGATGATGCGCGGTTTCCCCGTCGCAACAATGGCTTCCAGACTGCTCCCCACCAGCGGAGCCGCGTAGTCGCCCTGGATGCGGGCGTTCGGGAGGCTGGTCTTCACCCAGCGCGAGCGCAGCGTCCGACCTTCATCTTCCAGGAAGGACACCCCGATGCGGTCGTAGGGAATGATCTCTCGCAGATCGACATACATCCGTTCCAGCACATCATCCAGCAGCAATCCGGCATTGATATTCGCGGTGATCGCGCTCAGCCGTTGGAACTCTCGATAGCGCCGTTCCAGGTCTTGCGCCGACCGCCGCAGCGCCTCCCGCACCAGATCAATGTCATCAGCACTGCTGAACTGAGTTTCCAGTGGTTCTTCGACAATGGAAACCATCTTCACCGCTTCACGCCGCTGCGCTGCCATCATGCCCACCTCGGATGTAATACTTCTGGCTACTTTGTAATATATGATGCCATACGTTTTCTATTGTAGGAGTCTCTCTCCGCCCAAAGCATTGAGATTTTGGTTTCTCATGCAATCCTCAGGCGCGTTATACTCTCGCCTGTTCGATGAACTCTCACCACCTGGGACAGTGCCAATGTTCAACCCGACCGACCACCCTCACCGACGCCTGAACCCCCTGACCGGGGAGTACATCCTGGTTTCGCCCCACCGCACCAAACGCCCCTGGCAGGGCCGCCAGGATCGCCCCGCCCAGGATGAACGTCCGACCTATGACCCCAAGTGCTACCTCTGCCCCGGCAACACCCGCGCCAACGGCGAGATCAACCCCGCCTACGAAAACACCTACGTCTTCACCAATGACTTCGCCGCCCTGCTGCCAGACGTGCCCGACGCCCCTCCCCCAGCCCATCCGCTCCTGACCGATCAGGCGGTGCGCGGAACCTGCCGGGTAATCTGCTTCTCGCCCCGCCACGACCTCACCCTGGCCGAGATGAGCCTGCCGGACATCCGCAAAGTCGTCGATATGTGGGGCGAGCAGGCCGCTGACCTCGGCCAGACCTACCGCTGGGTGCAGGTCTTCGAGAATCGCGGCGACGCCATGGGCGCGTCCAATCCGCACCCGCACGGCCAGATTTGGGCCGGCGATTGGCTGCCCAACGAGATCGTCAAAGAAGATGCCCGCCAGCGGGCCTACTTCGAGCAGAGCGGCAGCAGCCTGTTATTGGATTACGCCAACGTGGAAATCGAACGCGGAGAACGCATCGTCGTCCAGAATGAGGGCTGGCTGGCGGTCGTCCCTTATTGGGCCATCTGGCCGTTCGAGACGCTGCTCATCCCCCGCCGGCCAGTTCAGCGCCTCCCCGACCTGACCGCGCCGGATCGGGATGCGCTGGCCGATCTGCTCAAGCGCCTGCTCACCCGCTACGACAACCTCTTCGAGGTGTCCTTCCCCTACTCGATGGGCTGGCACGGCGCGCCCTTCGGCCAGTCCGGGGATCACTGGCAGCTTCACGCTCACTTCTACCCGCCGCTGCTGCGTTCGGCCAGCGTCCGCAAATGGATGGTCGGCTACGAGATGATGGCCGAGGCTCAGCGCGACATCACCCCGGAACAGGCCGCCGAGCGCCTGCGTTCCCTCAGCGAGGTGCATTACAAACAGGCGACGTGAGGGGTGATATAATCGCGTCCAGTGATAGCCATAGAGGGATGTGCCATGCGTCAGGTGATCCTGATCCCCGACCTGGAAGCAGGGGGGTATACTGTCGAAGTACCCAGCCTGCCCGGCTCCATCAGCGAAGGGGATACCGTCGAGGAAGCCCTGGAGAACATCCGGGAAGCCATCCACGGGTACATCGCCGCGCTGGAAGCTGATGGACTGCCTGTCCCCCCGGAAAACGCCACAGAATAATCACAAGAATAAGGTTGTGAAAAGCGCATCTCAATCAAAGTAGAGGTGTCACATTATGGACGGCCAAGAAATGAACCAGCAAGAGATTTCATTGACTTTTGAATACTATAAACAGCAACGAGATGAAATGATTCATCTCGGCCAAGAACGATTGTCTCTGTCCCTTCAATTCATACTTTTCATCGGAGGTCTCGTCGTTACCTACTTTCAGTCGAGTCAAGACGAATTGAGATTCGCTCTTGCAGTCTTCATGATACTTCTCGGTTTCATCGGCCTAAGTCTAAATATCAACATCGAGAGAATTCGTGTCGGTCATATGGTGCGGGCACGTGCGGCAAGGCAAGCATTGGGATTTTTGGAGCCGTATGCGTCAAAAGCCGGAGGAATGGGAACAACACACATTTACTATTATCTGCTTAACGTTCTGACAATTGTCTTTGGTATCGCTCTTGGGCTAACCATTCTTCTAAAGTAGACTGTTGCATCCTAATTGAGTTGGTATTTATTGTTCAGCCGACCGAAGCAATCGGGCCTGAGCAAAATGCTTTGCTTGTCCCGCTGAAATGCCATACGAACCGCCAGAGCCAACCGCGCTACCCCCTACCCCGATAGGCCGGGCTGCCTGGATCATCCGACCGCCAGAATTGTGGATGATTCGGATCAGTGAAGCGGGTCATGTCGGTTTCTGGCGTCCATTTGCTCCCGTCGGGGAGGATGGTATCAGGAGAGAATATAACATCCCGCAAGTTTGCACCTTCAAGGTTAGCATCTCTCAAGAATACACCTTGTAAGTCAGTATTCCATAAGTCCGCTCAGTAGAGATTAGTTCGATGTAGAGATGCAGATTGTAGATTGGCCCAACCCAACTTCGATCTACTAAGGCTACTCCAAGATTTTAGCTATCCAATTCACCCTCCCCATTGCACGGAGAGGGGCTTTGACTCCCCCTTTCTCCGCGTGTGGGGAAAGAGGGCTGGGGGGATAGGGGTTCAAAATGGAGCATTATTTTCTTGGAACAGCCTAAGTTCTGCAGATATGAGCTGCGCTTTTTCCAGGTTAGCTAACTCTAAGCATGCACCTCGAAGGTCGGCAACCCATAACCTTGCCCTCTGTAGCTTGGCACACCGCAAATCCGCGCTGCAAAGGTTAGCAGCATCTAAACATACATCTTGAAGATTGGCAAATGCCAATTGTGCGTTTCTCAGATCAGATCTGTTCAATTGTGCTTTCTGTAAATTAGCTTGCCATAAATCTACTTGTGTGAGACTTCCGTCTTTTAGCCACCCCTTTAGCCTCAGCACCCGCGCGGCCTCCACTGCAAAACCATTGTCCGGGTTGCCCATTTGAAGGATAAGTTCTTCTTTGCGCTGACGGGTAGCGCGGTGTTCAGCCTGCCTGTCGAGGATCGCCACGGTCAGGAACGCACCGACCCCAGTGATGTAGATGTTCTGCCAGTAGCCCGGCGCATCGCTGGCGAAGATCACCACGCCGATGCCGACCAGAAAGGCTACGGCAATCGTGCCACCCAAGAGTTCGTAGAAGTTCCTCCAGGGGCGGTAATCGAACGGCTCGCGCCGGTACAGATCGTCACGGGTTTCAGTTCGAGGGGCTGCATTTTCGCGCATGGTTATACCATCTGGAATAGTAGACATTATTCGGAATAGGGTAAAATGGAGGAATGCTACACTACGAAGATTTGAAAAACAAACCAAGAGAATTGTT
>JAEUQZ010000250.1 GCA_016788965.1 Anaerolineae bacterium
ACCAGGTCGACCGTCAGCGCGATGATGTCCAGGTGACGGCAGCCGATCTGCTCACGGTTCCACAAGGTAAGATCACCGAACAAGGCGTTCGCTGGAACATCAAGGTGGGCATCCAGTATCTTGAAGCGTGGTTGGGTGGGAACGGATGCGTTCCGCTCTACTATCTGATGGAAGACGCAGCGACGGCAGAAATCTCCAGAACACAAATCTGGCAGTGGCTTCATCACCAAGTGCAGTTGGAGGACGGACGGCGTTTCACGGGTGAACTCTACGATCAGTTTGTCCAGGAAGAACTGCAAGCTATCGAACAGGAGATTGGCATAGAGCGTTACAAAAACGGCCACTTCCCGCTGGCTACACAAATCTTCACAGACATGTCGCGGAACAGTCCCTTGGTGGACTTCTTGACTCTGCCTGCCTATGAGTACCTGTGAGAGGGCAGAGCCAATTCGTTCGTGAGCAGTGAATCAAACCATTCAGACGGTTCGAGAAGGAGACAATGAGATGCAGCGCATGAGAAACGCCGAACAGATCACCATGGAGTGGAATACCCGACCCCGCTGGAAGGGAATCGTCCGTGAATATACCGCCGAGGAAGTGGTGCGGATGCGTGGTTCCGTCCACATCGAGTATTCACTGGCACGGATGGGGTCCGAACAACTTTGGGATCTGCTTAACCGAGAACCCTATGTCAATGCGCTCGGCGCGATGACTGGAACGCAGGCTGTTCAGATGGTTGCCGCAGGGCTGAAGGCAATCTACGTGAGTGGCTGGCAGATCGCGGGAGACGCGAACAGCGCGCTCCAGACCTACCCCGATCAGAGCCTCTATCCGGTGGATAGCGGCCCGAATCTCGTGCGACGCATCAACAACGCGCTGCTGCGAGCCGATCAGATTCAGACGATGGAAGGCAAGAAAGGCCCGTTCTGGCTCGTACCGCTGGTCGCAGATGGCGAAGCGGGCTTCGGAGGTATTCTGAATACGTATGAACTAACAAAGGCCTTCATCGAGGCGGGCGCGGCAGCGATTCACTTTGAGGATCAGCTCGCGTCGGCCAAGAAATGCGGTCATTTGGGTGGGAAAGTGTTGGCCCCGACTTCGGAGTTTGTCCGCAAACTGGTCGCGGCTCGGCTGGCAGCCGATGTACTGGATGTGCCGACGATGGTGATCGCCCGCACGGATGCTGAGTCGGCGACATTGCTCGCCAACTCAATCGATCCACGCGATGAAGAGTTCATCACGGGCGAGCGTTCGCCGGAAGGATTCTTCTTTGTGCGGTCAGGGATCGAGTCGGCCATTGCACGCGGTCTTGCCTATGCACCTTATGCAGACATGATCTGGTGCGAAACGTCGCATCCCGATCTCGACGAGGCGAAGAAATTCGCCGAAGGTGTCCGTTCAGAATTCCCAGACAAGCTGCTGTTCTACAACTGCTCACCCTCGTTCAACTGGTCACGGAATCTGGATGCAACGACGATTGCCAAGTTCCAGCGAGAACTCGGTGCGATGGGCTACAAATTCCAGTTCATTACCCTGGCTGGGTTCCACCAATTGAACTTCGGTATGTTCGAACTGGCGCGGAAATACAAAGAGCTGGGTATGACCGCCTATGCCGAAATGCAAGATGCCGAGTTCGACGCCGAGAAACTGCACGGATATCGTGCGGTAAAGCACCAGGCATTCGTAGGAACCGGTTACTTCGACGCGCTGCAGAATGTGATTACGGGTGGCACTTCCGCGACGGTTGCGCTCAAGGGTTCTACGGAAGCGGAACAGTTCATGACCAATGGAGAGAAGACACAGGGGCAACCACAACCGGTCAAGCACTGACGACCTGCCCAGGACAACTTCGATATCGTCTGAATCGATGCGGCTGCACTCTGGTATCCAGGTGCAGCCGTTTGTTGCAATCCAACTTACAACTCTTCAAAAGTCAATACGGCAATTGTGAAAAATTCATGCATAAAGCGTCGGCAATCGACAGAATCACCTTACATGCATAGATGTAGTTACAACTTTGTAACGTAATCATGCAGGTATAGCACGATTGAAACATCTACAATATAAGGAAGGTCTATCAAGGCGTTTTCCATCAGAGTGCATATTGTTGCCACAAAGCCTGAGCATAAGTGGCTTCAGGCCTTTTGCTGTTCATAAATTGTCATGAAACCACCCTACCTTGTTCTCGGCTACGATCAAAGAGATTACCGATTTGCCCTCCAATTGGCTGCACTGCTTCGGAACGCAGGCGTCCGTTTGGTCGTTGATGCGTTTGAACGTTTGACAAACCCACGCTTCTCACTCAGTCATGCTCTACTCAACAGCCGAGGCTTGGTCAGCGTCCTCAGTCCCAACTATATAGAATCCCCAATAGGTCGCAAACAACTCGCGCAAACAGGTGAGCGCGGCTATGCTACCTTCGCCGTTCTGCACCAGCCCCTGACCGTCTCGCAGTGGCCGCTCGGACTGGACTGGCGAAACCTCGTCGATTTCACCAACACCAGACTGCTGAATGACGAATCTGCACCTTTTGAGAAGCTGATTCAGATCATTCACAAGACCTGTCCTGAGGTAATGTCCAATAGTGGTGAAACTCCAGAATCGGCCTATCTCAACCAACTCATGGCTGACCTCCTGGGTGATATCGATCTGCTAGACTGGCTCGACCTTCTCCATGAAGACAAAGCAGATTCGCGCGATGTGGAAGCACCACGCTGCGCCGATTGGATCGATGCGGCGGGTTATCGAATCATGACCAGCAGGCAAGATATTGGTAACTTGCCTCGCTCCAGCCCAAGACATGCGATCAGCGGACAACCCCTTCTACAGCTTCGCGCGATAGCGCAAAGCTTTCCGCAACTGGCTATTGTCGATGCGGCAGCCTCCGGAAAATCTTCGCTGCTCCGAAAGCTTGCGGTTGCCGCACTGACCAATCACATCGAGAATCCGTCGGTACATCCAATCCCAATCTGGATCACACTGACAGAAATCCTGGAGTCGGTTGACTGGCAACAGCGGATCATGCAGATCTGGGGACAGGCTAGCGATCCGTTCACACTTCTGGCAGAGGGCAAAGCTGCACTCTTTCTGGACGATTGGCAGCAACTCCAGCAAGCTGCGCCGTTTGTGCGTGATGCGCTCCTCGCTTGGTTGACAAGTGAAAACGGGCCAAAACATTTCGCGATTGCCTGCCGCGAAGATATGTATACCGGGTCGATCATCCTGGAAGTCCCACGTCTCACACTCTCTGTGGGCGACATCCAGAAACCGCTATTTCAAATGCTCCTGGAGAAGCAGATCTGCCAATATGGGGCGGCAAATGAAGCCTACGAACATGAGGGCCTGAGTACCTCGCAACTGGCTTCTGCGCTTGCAAATTCTCTGTGGGAGCAATCACGCAAGGAACAAAGTGGCGAAACCGCCGACATTGACTCGATGCGGAATGCACTGGTTGAGGTTGCCTTCCAACTGACCGCGCAACACACCAACCGACTGCCTGATGTGCCACAATCCTACAATATTGCACTCGAACTCGCTTATCAGACAGGCTATCTGACGGCAAGGCGCGGTCGCTATCGTTTCTCGCATTCGCTCATCCAGAGCTATTTCGCCTCGTTCAAACTCCAGGACCTTAGTGTACTTCAATCTGTCTTGACTATTCCGACCTTCACCCAGCATCTCTGGCGTACCCCAACTGGTTGGGATTCCGCGATCATGATCGCCGCCGGCCTCAGTGAGCAACCCGATGCTCTTGTGGCGGTTGTCGCCGAAATCGATCCCTATCTGGCACTGCAATGCGTGGCCGACGAGGTTGACATCAGCGCAGGCTGTTACCAAACAATACTTGACCGCATTGTCCAGTCGATGCGAAGTGACGGTGACAACCGCATTGTGCTTGCCCAAATCCTTCAGGGCATTGACATCGCCACTGCTGCCGCTCTTCTCATCCAAACCATGCGCGATGGCAGTTGGGTTGTTCGCCAGAATGCAGCATGGCTGTTGCGACAGATGAACTGGATGCCTGAATTCGATCTGATGACAGCACTCTCTGACATGCAGGCCTATCCGGAGCAGGCGCAGTTTCGCCAAGCCTTGAAACGCCTCGAACCCGCATCCACTCTCAACCTGCTTAGCAAAGCACGCGGCAGCCACAACTCCGAACGCAAGCTGGCAATCTGGGCACTGGGAGAACTGCGTGAGCGAGCGGCTGTACCTGATCTGATCGACCTTCTTCAGGATAGCGATGCCGACATCAGTGCGGAGGCGGCAGTGGCACTGGGGAAAATACGAGACCACAATGCCCTACCCCGGCTCGCTCACTTGATCCGAATCGGAAGTTGGAAGACCCGACGCACTGCGTTGGAGAGCCTGATTGAGTATGGCTCATCGGGAGTAGAAGTCTTAACAGAGCTGGCTCAATCTGAAGATACGGAAACTCGACTTCTCGCGCTGGAGGTCATCGGAACCGTCCAGGAACCCCAGGTCACCGATATCCTTATTCGCGCGTCCGCGGACGCGCAGGTGGAAGTCCGAGCCATCGCTATTCACGGGCTGTCTCAAAACAAGGACGAGCGCACCCTGGACTGTCTGATGAGAAGCATGAACGATATCGCCCGCTCGGCGCGATTTAATCAGCGGATTTGCGACATTGCGGCTGAAGCATTAGGTCAGTCTGAATCAGAAGCAGCCAAGCAGTACGTGGAACAATGGCATAACCAGGAACGATCGATTGAGGCTGACTCGGTCGATATTCCCCGATCAGGAATGCGGCATTCATCGCAGATCGTCAAACAAAGATTGTTGGAGGCCAAAGCCAAGCGACGCACCGATGAGGCAGAATTACTTCAGGCAATGTCCTCAGAATCAAATATTGCTCCAGATTCTTCGACTTTGGACATTCAAGATACGGAGCGTGTTTCGCTCCACACGGTGGTTGATGACCTCGACTCATGGATGAAACAACTCAAGGAAAGTGACTGGATACGTCGCCAATCAGCCGCCCGCGCTATTCGAGAACACGTGAAGTCGATTCGAGAAGAAGTATCTCCAGAGACCATCCGGCAACTCACCGAACTCCTGAACGATTCCGATTGGACGATCCGCTGGACGGGTATCGAAGCACTCGCCTGGATCGGGGATGGGCGGGCTATTGAAGCGCTTATCCAAAGCCTGGCAGACCCCAAATGGAAAGTGCGCGTGGCGGCGCTCCAATCGCTCGCCGAACTTGGTCAGCAAGACACAGCGAAGCATATCCTTCCATTGCTATTCGACACAATATCCAACGTTCGAGAGTCAGCAGCTGAAGCCCTGGGAGCGTTGGGGGACTCAGACGAGCGGACGCTATCGAACCTGGAAAAAGCGACACACGACACCGAGGAGTTCGTTCGGTTGGCAGCAGTCGAGGCGCTGGCACGACTTGATCCGAAAGCGAGTCAATCAGTTTTCGTAAGGGCGCTTCGCACGGACCCCAGCAGTCATGTCCGCTGGGCTGCCGCAAATGGAATTAGTACAGCCCCAGAAGGCAGTCCAGTCATGGAGCTGGCAAAGTCATTAGATGATACGAGTGGCCCTTATTGGGAACAGAAGCGGATATGTGACGTTGTTGTCGAGATTCTAAATCGAATCGGTAGTACTGAAGCTAACGATGCTCTGGCAAAGTGGAAGCAGACGCAAACTGCCAGCCAAGCATAACAAAATCAATCGGAAAAGGTGGTTGCCATGAAGCTGTTCGTGAGCTATGCCAGAGTCGATAAACCCTACTGCATTCAGATTGCCGATACCGTTGATGTACACGAGACGTGGTACGACCAGCGTCTCTACGCTGGGCAAAACTGGTGGAAAGAAATCCTTCGCCGTCTGGATTGGTGCGAAGGATTCATCTACCTGCTGTCACCTGATTCCATTGCATCGGAATACTGTCGTAAGGAATTCGAGTTGGCACGCAGCCTCGGTAAGCATGTCTTCCCAGTGGTGATCCGCGAGAACACCGCAGTTCCTGAGAATCTACAAGACGTGCAGTACGTGGATCTCACCAAAGGTATCACTCCTGAAGCAGTCAAAGTGCTGCTGAATTCGATCTATATCGCCGAACGCAACAAACAGGCCAGTCTACCGGTGGCTTCAATCGGTCAGGAGAAGACCAAGCCCCCCCAGGTGAATCCGGCCAATGTCATCAGTGGCGCGGCCATGGCAATGGAAAATGGGCACTTCGACCAGGCTGTATTCATGCTGAAGCAGGCTAAAGAGAACGGATTTGTGTCCCGTTTCATCAACATAGATGCCCTTCTGGTTGAAGCGGAAACGGCTCTGGATCGCATTTCTTATCTACGGGAAGCTGAGCGCGAGTACAAACAGATTGCCGAACTGGTCAAACACAGCCGAACTCGCCGACTTGGGTTGGAGGCATTTGCCGCGTTCCGCAAGGATTTCCCAGACTATGATCCGGAAAACCTTTCAGGACAGCCACGGGGCAGTACAGAACAGCGGAACACGTCACTGGTTGTCGTTCCACCTCATGAACCCGTTGTTGTTGTTCCTCAACCGCAGATCAGCCTTCCGCTGTTAGAGTGGTGTGAGGTTCCACTGGGGAGCGTTATCGTCGACGAATTCGACCGCGACAACAAAGTTCGCTCTCAGCGTATTGCAGTACCAGGTTTCCGGATGAGCAAGTATCCGGTCACAAATGCACAGTACCAGGCATTCTGTGAGAGCGGATCGGGGTATAGCGATACTCACTGGTGGGAATTCTCAGCAGAAGCCTACAACTACCGGATGAACACTGCTGAACCGAAGCCGGGTCGATTCAAGGGGGACGAGCGTCCACGTGAAATGGTAAATTGGTTCGATGCAGTGGCGTTTTGCGCGTGGCTCAGTCACGAGACAGGGCGTGTTATTCGGCTTCCCAGCGCGTTGGAGTGGCAGCGGGCCGCTCGTGGTGATGACAATCGGGTATACCCGTGGGGCAATGCATTTGACCGCAATCGCTGCAATACGCGCGAAAGCGAGATTAAGATGACCTCTTTGGTGATGCGCTACAACAATGGCATCAGCCCGTTCAATGTCTATGACATGGCCGGCAACGTGTGGGAATGGTGCCTGAATGCGAAGCCAAAGGGTGAGGTGAATGGGTCATCAGGCCGGAACAGTACCGAGATCGCGGCAAACGGAGAGCGTGCCGTGTTTGGTGGCTCATTCGTGAGCGCGTACCAGCGATCTCAGATCCCGTTCCACTACTATCTTGACCCGCAGTGCTATCACGCCACGATTGGTTTTCGGATCGTCGAAGAAATCTAAACCTGCGACAAAAAGTCAAACAAGACCCGGTCAGCAGCAAATCCCAATCCTGCCTCGTTCTGACAAAGGCAGGGCAGTGATTGCATTAATACATGAGCTTACCCTTTCTCCACTGGACTGGGCTTGTTGATTATTGGCGAATCAGGGCTATCGCATCAAAAAGAGAGGGGAGAGATAATCGCCGACAAAAAAGGTGCAGCGATGAGCCAACAACCCTTC
>JAEUQZ010000251.1 GCA_016788965.1 Anaerolineae bacterium
AGAGCCGTCAGCAGCGAAGCGGCGGCCTGTGGAGAGCAACCAGAAGCGGCGAGCACCGCTGGGGACAGCCCAACCCGCTGCGCAAGCTCGGGAGGAGTATCGAGGGGGTTGAGCAGCGCGTGCGCGGTCCAGACGGCGATGGCGAAGGAGCCGAGGAATCGCTACGCCACGGCCATCGAGTTCGGGCAGGCGGCGGCGGCGGCGCTGGGCGTGAGCATCGCGGAAAGCTCGACGTGGCGGCCAGGGGTGACGGCGCTGAGCATCATCCGGCGGCTGGGGGGCAAACCGGAGACGCCATCACCGCAGGCGGTCGAACAGAACAAACTGGTGACGGTGCTGTACGCGAATGCGGCGGAATACGCCGAGATCGTCGAGGAGAGCGGCGGGGTGGAAGCGGCGCGGCAGGCGATGCAAACGCTGTGGCTGACGCTGGAACGGGTCATCCTCGACCGGGGGGGCGAGGTCTTCGCGCGGACGGACAGCGATCTGCTGGCGCTGTGGGGGGCGGGGACGGCGCAGGAAGACGACGCCGAGAACGCGATCCGGGCGGCGCTGGGGATGCAGGCGGGGCTGCGCGAGGTCGGGGCAGGTTATCTGACGGCAGAGGATCTGCTGCCGCTGAACATTGGCATACACAGCGGACTGGCACTGATCGGGCCGGGGGACACGTCGGGGACTTCGACGGCGAGCGGGGCGACGATCAGTCTGGCGAACCGGCTGATGCAGAACGCGGAAAGCAGCATTCTGATCTCGCACGAGGTGTTCCGGCAGGTATTGGGTGTGTTCAACTGCGCGCCGGATGAGCCGCTGCGGGTGCGCGGGCGGGCGGAACGGATCGCGTGCTACCAGGTGCTGGCGGCCAAGCCACGGGCTTTCCGCACGCAGCCGCGCGGGATCGAAGGCATCGACACGCAGATGATCGGGCGGCAGGCGGAATTCGAGCAGGTGCAGAAAGCCTTCCTGAGCGCGGTCGAAGATGGCGAGACGCGGGTGGTCACGGTGGTGAGCGAGGCCGGGATCGGCAAGTCGCGCCTGCTGTATGAATTCGACCAGTGGGCCGATCTGCGGCCAGAACAATACTATATCTTCTACGGGCGGGCGGTAGCCGGGGCACGGCAGCGGCCTTACAGCCTGATCCGGGACATCATCGCGTTCCGGTTCGAGATTCGGGATGATGACGCGCCGGGGGTGGTGCTGAGCAAGCTGGAAACGGGCGTGGCCGAACTGACGGGCGCGAACGTGGAAATGGCGCACCTGATCGGGCATCTGGGCGGGTTCGATGTGGCGGACAGCCCGGTGGTGAAGCCGCTGCTTGGCGATCCACAGGGGTTGAATGCGCGGACGCGGGGCGAATTCGTGCGGCTGTTCGCGGCGCTGGCGAAGACAGGGCCGTCGGTGATGCTGCTGGAAGACATTCACCACGCGGACGATGCCTCGCTGGATTTGCTGAACGATCTGTTCCAGGCGGACAGCAATCTGCATCTGCTGGTGGTGGCGACGGCGCGACCAGAACTCTACACGCAGCGGCCGGGCTGGGGCAGCGGGCAGCGGTATCACACGCGGCTCGATCTGAAGCCGCTGGATAAACGGGACAGCCGCGATCTGGCGCGGGAACTGCTCCAACGGGTGGCGGATGTGCCGAAGACGCTGCGCGACCTGCTGGTAGATCGGGCGGAGGGCAATCCGCATTACCTGGAAGAACTGGTCAAGATGCTGCTGGACGATCACGTGATCGTCAAAGAGAGCGACAGTCTGTGGCGGGTCGAGGAGAGCCGGCTGGGGGCGCTGAGCGTGCCAGCGACGCTGCACGGTCTGCTCCAGGCGCGGCTGGATACGCTGCTGTACCCGGAGAAGCTGACGTTACAGCGGGCGGCGGTCTTCGGGCGGATTTTCTACGACAAGGTGCTGGTCGCCATGGATGTGGTGGATGAAGCACATGTGGCCGATCTGCCGGAGGTGCTGACCAAGCTGGCGGCGCGGGAGTTCATCCTGCGGCGGGAGACTTCGGCGTATGCGGGCAGCACCGAGTACATTTTCGCTCAGGCGATGCTGCGGGATGCGATCTATGACCGGCTGCTCCAGCGGCAGATCAAGGTGTATCACTCGGCGGCGGGGGATTGGCTGGCGGGGTTGGAACGGGCATCGGAACATCTGCCGCTGATCGCGGAGCATTACGAGCAGGCGGGCGATCTGAAGCGGGCGGCGGATTATCTGCAACGGGCGGGGGATGCGCTGCTGCGGCGGGGGTATTACCGCGAGGCGGTCGATCAATACCAGCGGTCGCTGAAGCTGGTGGACGAGTCGAACGAGGAGGCTGAGGGCGATCCGCAGGGACGGCTGGGGTTGCTGGTCAAACTGGGCGAAGCGGCCAACGGTCAGGGCGATCTGGCGGCGGCGACGGGCATCCTGGCAGATGCCGAGCGGATGGCGGAGCGGCAGGGCGACTCGAAGACGCTGGCGGTGATCCGCTACCAGCAGAGCCTGACGGAGACGGCGCGGGGGAATTATCCGGCGGCGCTGGCCCTGCTGGACGAGGCGCTGCCGCTGGCGCGGCAGGCCGACGATGGGGCGACGCTGGCGAAGATGCTGTATGGGCTGGCGACGACGCACTTCCGCACCGGGAATCATCCGGCGGCACGGGCGGCGGGCGAGGAATGTCTGGTCCTGGCGAAGATGCTGGGGGACGAGGCGCTGCAAATGCTGGCGCACAACCGGCTGGGTACGGTGCTGTCGTGGATCGACCGGATCATCGGGCTGGGGCATTATCATTCGGCGCTGGATCTGGCGCGGCGGATCGGACACCGCGACGGCGAGCAGATGGTGCTGAGCAACCTGGGATTCGACGCCGGGCAGAACTCGAACTGGGCGGAGGCGATCCGCTACAGCGAGGAAGGGCTGCAATTGGCGCGGGAAGACCGCAGCCTGTTCGCTATCACGATCTCGGCGCTGAACCTGGCTTCGTATTATCTGCAAGCGGAGCGGCCGGATCAAGCGCGGGCGATGCTGCGCGAGTCGCTGCTGGCGGCGCGGCAGATGGGATCGGATACCGGGTTGATCGGCGCGGTGCAGAGCGCGGCGGAAATCCGGCTGTATGAAGGCGATGTGGACGGCGGGCTGCGGCTGTTCGGTCTGGCGCGGCATCATCCGGCCAGCGCCGCCGACCTGCTGGAAGATCAGACGCGGGTGCTGGAACACTGGCAGGGCAAGCTGGGGTTGAGCGCGGCGCAGATCGCGGCAGGGTTGGAGGCGGGGCGCGGGTTAGAGCTGGCGGCGGTGGTGGCAGAACTCCTCGAAGAATCTCCCCAAAAACCTTAACAAATTTTCCACACTTCGCCGGTGCATTTCCGGTTAAATTCGTGTAAAATGTGTTAAATCGATGTTAAGCCTCATTTAAGGGACGTGGGGTAAGTCCTCGTGTCCGGTTCATGTGGCGGTAGTGAAGGGAGTATGCGCGTGAACACCTCGACAGCTCGCGTGGTCGCGGCGAAAGCTGCGGAACTGATCGAACTCGCCAGCATATTCCAATCGTGCTACGGCAAGGATTACCGGATGAAGCCGGGCAGCCCGGATGTGGTCTGGGCGCTGCATGAGGCGATCTTCAAGGCGCAGGTCGATGTGGCGTGTCTGCTCGATCTGGACGCGCTGGAGAATCCGGCGCGGCGGCTGCCGCCGTGGTGGAAGTGGCAGGAGACTATCGACACAGGGATGGCGACGCAGATCATGACGGAGACGTGTCACCTGATCGCGTGCTGTGCCAGCTTCGAGTCCAGTCCGACCGGGGTTACGTCGCCGGCTATCGGCTGCTCGCAGCGGGTGATCGCGGGGATGCTGCATCCTTCGACGCTGATGATGGCGCAGGAGGCGCGGACGGCGATCCCGAAGGCGTCGTAGGGGGCTGCTCTGCAGCCTGATCCTCACCCCCCAGCCCCCTCTCCACTTCGTGGCAGAGGGGGAGTCAGACTAGCATTAACCCCTCAGAATGTTCGTAACACCCTCTAGCAGGTAATCCGAATTCCGAAATTCGCAATGTATCGATGAAGGCGGCGAACAAGCCGCCTTTTTGTTTTCACGTTTATAACAAATTGCCTGTACAATGTGTCCTGCATCAGAAGGCATTACCACCATGAAACTCGATCTCGACAACCTGATTCCTGCGAATCCGCAGCCCAGCCGGGCGGATGCATTGAAAAACCGCGCCCTGATCCTGGAGACGGCCCGGCAGTTGTTCGAGGAACGGGGAGTCGAGGCGGTGACGATGACCGACATCGCGGAAGCGGCGGGGGTGGGCAAGGGGACGCTGTACCGTCACTTCGAGAACAAGATGGCGGTTTCGGAGGCGCTGCTGGACGACGAGCAGCGGCAGCATCAGGCGGAGACGTTCGAGCGGATCCGCACGCAGACGGACGCGGCGGCAACGCTGCGCTGGTTCGTGGGGGCGACGCTGGACTACGTAGATCGGAACGCGGTGCTGCTGTGCGTGGGGACGCAACCGACGGGGTCGCTTCAGCATCCGGCGCACTGGTGGTGGCGGCAGACGGTGCGCGGTCTGCTGGAACAGATGCGACCGCCGGGCGATCTGGATGTGCTGGCCGACGCGATCTACATCCTGATGGATGTCCACAACGTGTATTTTCTGCGGCAGGTGCGCGGCTACAGCCTGGCGCGGGCGCGGGACGAAATCCTGCGGATCGTGGACGCGGTGGGGTGATTTACAGATGTGGGCTGGCGGACATGCGGGCGAGGACGCCCTTAGTCCGCCCCTACGAACCACGTTTCTGATTGCCGGACACGCTCGTCAAAATTCATCATGAGCGCACTAATCGATAAAAGCGGACTTGCGTCCGTTTTCTAACGTTCCTCTCATGGACAAGGAACAAATGCGGGTGTATTCTGTTGACTGTTAAACGGACTACAGTCCATTTGTCGCTCAAATGCCATCCGAGGAGACACAACCATGGCACTCTGGAACATCGATTCGACCCACGCTCAGGCTTCATTCGCGGCGCGTCACATGATGGTGACGACCGTGCGCGGTTCCTTCAACAAGGTCAGCGGAACGATCCATTTTGATCCGGCCAACCCGGCAGCGGCTTCAGTCGAGGTGGTGATCGATACGCACTCGATGACCAGCACGGGATTTGAGCAGCGGGACAATCACCTGCGGAGCGGGGACTTCCTGGATGTGGAGAACTACCCCACGATCACCTTCAAGAGTACGAAGGTGGAGCCGAAGGGCGATGGCACGCAGGCCAAGATTCACGGCGACCTGACTATCCGCGGCGTGACCAAGCCGGTGGTGATCGAGGCGGAGCTGCTCGGCCAGGGCAAGAGTCCTTATGGAACGACCGTGGCGGGCTTCACGGGGACGACGAAGATCAACCGCGAAGACTTCGGCCTGACCTGGAACATGGCGCTGGAAACCGGCGGCTGGTTGGTCAGCAAAGATGTGAATATCACGCTGGATGTCGAGGCGGTCAAGGCTGAGGCGGCAGCGGCGGGCTAGACATTCATCCTCACCCCCCGGCCCCCTCGCCATTGCATGGCGAGGGGGAGAAATCCACAGCAGAGTCCGGGCGCGAGGCTTCGCGCCCCTCCCCTACGACGAATTCCCCACAGTGCGGTTTAGCTGCGCGGCGAGGGCGGTCAGTTCACCTGATGCGCTTTCGACCGCGCGGCTGTTTTCCTGCTCGGATTGGATGATGCGCTCCATGCGTTCGATGCCGATGGTCATCTGTTCGAGGCCGTCCACCTGGGAGCGGATGACTTCGTAGACCTGGGTGACGGCGGCGTTGGCGCTGGCGACATTGGCGGCCAATGTGCCGACGACGGCATCGGCCTGCCGGGTGAGGTTCAGGCCGGCATCGACCTGGGTCAGCCCTTCTTCGGTGGCGTGGATGGCCTGCTGCATGGCGGCCTGAATTTCTTCCAGGATGGCGCGAACCTGCTGGGAGGCCTGGGTGGATTGGCGCGAAAGCGAGCGGACTTCTTCCGCGACCACAGCGAAGCCACGGCCATGCACGCCGGCGCGGGCCGCCTCAATGGAGGCGTTCAGCGCGAGCAGGTTGGACTGCGTGGCGATCTCGCCGACCGACGTGATGATGTCATCGATGCGGCGGGCGAACTGCGCCAGCGTGGTGATGGTGGCGGCGATGGCCGAGACGCGCTCCCGGATGGCGTCGATCCCCTCGATGGCCTGGTGCAGCACCTGGCTGCCGCTGGCAGAGCCTTCGGTGGCCTGGCGGGCCATCTGGGTCAGGGCGCGGCCCTGCTCCTGGATACGCTCGGAGAGTTCCAGAAAATCCCCCAACAAGGCGCTGGTGCGCTGGATCAATTCGGCCTGTTCTTCGGCGCTGCGGCTCTGGCGGGCGCTGATCTGCTGGATGGACTCGGCGGAGACGGCGAGGCGCTGGCTCACCGCGCCGAGGCCGTTCAGGTCGGGCGATGGGACGGGAACCACCGCAGCCATTTCAGCAGCAGGGACGGGCGGGCGCTGCCAGTAGGTCAGCGCGAGGGCGGCCACGGCCACGCCGAACAGCCCCATCCAGGGTGGTATCCAGCCGGGGCGGACGAGTTCGAGCAAGGCCAGCAGGCCGGCCAGGGCCGCGAGGAGCGGCAGACGGTTATCAGAAGGAATGAAGGAGCGCAGGTTCATCGGGTTCGCTCACAGGTGACTCGGTTGCCTGCCTTCCATCATACCCCAGGAGCGCGCGCGCGGGGCTTAATCTTTGTTCGGGCGCAGACGGTAGATGCCCATCGGATCGGCGAAGTAGAGTGCGCCCTCCGGGCCGGTGATCACGTCGATGCGGCAGAAGAAGCCCTGCAAATCGACGGGTTCGATCTGGGTGATGGCGGTACGGGACTCGTCCAGTGTGACGCGGTGGAGGATGCCGCCGTTCCAATCGCAGAAGAAGAGGTCGCCCGTCCAGCCGGGGAAGGCGTCTCCGTCGTAGATGGTGATGCCGCCCATGCCAATCGTCGGCTTGAAGGAGATCAGCGGCGGCTCATAGTCAGGCACAGCGACGGGTTCCAGGCCGAAGCACTGGTCGCCGTAATGCTCGCCCCAACCGTAATTCCGGCCGGGCAGGATCAGGTCGATCTCGTCGTCGCACTTGGGGCCGTTCTCGGAGGCAAAGATAGAATCGCTGAAGGGATCGAGGACGAAATCGAAGGGGTTCCGCAGGCCGTAGGCATAGATGCTGCTGTCCGGGAAGGGATTGTCCGGCGCGGGGATCAGACCGTCGTCGGCCACGGCGAAGCGGTGAATCTTGCCGGGGATGGTGGTCAGGTCCTGGGCGTTGGCGGCCACCCCATAATCACCGAAGGAGGCATAGAGCAGGCCGTCCGGGTCGAAGTGGAGGTTGCCGCCGTTGTGGTGGAGTTCACCCGTGGTGATCGGGGCGGAGAACATCACCTGGGGGGCGCTGCCGAGGCCGCCCTGTTCGCGGAAATGG
>JAEUQZ010000252.1 GCA_016788965.1 Anaerolineae bacterium
GTCAGCCTTGTGCCGAGCGATGCCTGGGCGCAGTTTTCGTTAGGCTTGGCGCAGTTGGCCTTCAACCCGTCCGAAGCAGTCGATCATCTCCAACGAGCAGCGCAGTCCCCGGATTATCAGCTTGTGGTGGATGACCTGCTGGCCGTGCTTGCCGGCAACCCCAATGATCCAGCCGCTCTGATGAAGGTCGCTGTAGTGCTGGGTCAGCATGGGCTGTGGCCGTTCGCCGAGATGGTCAGTCTGGCCGCCAACGATGCCACCCATGCGCCCGAAGCCCTCGCCTATGCGGGTCTGGCGCGTGATCAGCAGGGCAAGAACGGCGCTCCCCAGATCGATGCGGCTGCCGCCGCCGCGCCTGAATCGCCACAGGTGCGCTTCCTTCAGGGCATTCACCTGCAACTGCGCGGCGATGGTCTCGGCGGGCTGGATGCGCTGCTGCGCGCAGCAGCGCTTGATCCGGTCAATCCGGCTTATGCAGCTGAAGTCTCGGCAGCCTATCAGACGCTTGGCAACTGGACCGAAGCCGAAAACTGGCTGGTGCTGGCCGTGAAGCTTTCCGGCGATGATCCCCGCTTCCAGGAACTTTTGGCACGCTTCTACGAGGCCGTTCCCAGCGCGGGAAGCTGAACGTTTACGCCCTCTGACGCCCATGTTAGAATCGGTAGCAATCCGTTTTCAGGCGTTGAGAGGCCCCATTCCTTGCGCCGATACCGTTTCCTGCTCGTTTCGCTGCTCTTCTTCGCGCTCGCCTGGATATCCAACCGGCTGACCTCCAACTGGCATTACATCGTCCCGGTGGAGCCGGGTATCGTAGCCTACACCGCCGATTTCGAGCGTAACCCGGACGAGTGGAATCTATCCGAAGGTCGGCTCAAAGCCTTCATCACCGAAGAGGGGGCGCTGCGGCTCGATGTCGGCGACTTCAACAGCTTACCCTTCGCGGAAACGCAGCCTCACTTCGCCGACTTCGACCTTCGCGTCGAGGCGCGGACGGTAGCCGGCCCGCTCAACAACGCCTTCGGGGTCATCTTCCGGCTCGACAACAAAAGCAATACCGCCTTCATCGATGATGACTTCTATCTGTTCCTCATCAGCAGCGATGGCTACTATCGCGTCGTGCGCTCCATCGATGGCCTGCAGAAAGACCTGAGTACCTGGATTCCTTCCCCCTTGATCCAGCAGGGTTTGGACGTGACCAACTATCTGCGGGTCGTCGCCAAAGGCGATACCTTCCAGTTTTACATCAATGGCACTCCCGTGCAGCTTTGCATCCCCGATGACCCGGACGCCCAGAGTACCTATACCTTCGATGGAGTCTGTCAGGGCGGAACCATGCGGGATACCCTGGTGGATACCTCGATCCCGAACGGTCAGATCGGCGTAGCGGCTCAGACCTTCGATGAGTCCGGTGTCGTGGTCGATTTCGATAACCTCGTGATTCTGGGGCCGGCCTGATGAAGGTGCATTTGCGAACCCTCGGCTGCCGCCTCAACCAGGCCGAAATCGACGCGATGGCCCGGCAGTTCCAGCAGCAGGGGCACGAGATCGTCGAGGATGCCGCCGCAGCCGATCAGATTGTGGTCAACACCTGCGCCGTGACCAATGACGCTGGCCGCAGCAGCCGTCAACTGGTTCGGCAGCTTCACCGTGAAAAACCCGACGCAAAACTCACCATCACGGGCTGCTACGCCCAGATTGCCCCCTCGGAAATTCGAGTCCTGCCCGGCGTAGAACGGATCATCGATAACCTCTCCAAAGATCGGCTGGTGGAGTCGGTGACAGGGCAGGCCGTCGAGTCCTTTGACCTGGAACCCCTCAGCCGGGCATCCCGGCTCGGCGCGGTAGGCCGGACGCGAGCCTTCATCAAAGTGCAGGATGGCTGCGACAACGCCTGCACCTTCTGCGTGACGACCATCGCCCGCGGGCCAGGCCGCAGCCGTCCGCTGCCGGAAGTCGTCGCCGAAATTCGCGCCCTGCGCGACATCGGTTATCAGGAAGTGGTACTGACCGGGGTTCACCTCGGCAGTTATGGACACGATCTCGGCGAGAAGGATGGGCTATCGCGTCTCGTGCAGGCGATCCTGACCGGCACAGATGTCCCCCGCCTGCGGCTGTCCTCGTTGGAACCCTGGGATTTGTCGCCCGATTTCTTCGACTTATGGGCCAATCCCCGCCTGTGCCGCCATCTGCACCTGCCGCTCCAAAGCGGCTGTGATGCCACCTTGAAGCGGATGCTGCGCCGCACCTCACAGGCGCAGTTCCGCGCCTTGATCCAGGCGGCGCGGGAGCGCATCCCCGGTGTGAGCATCACCACCGATGTGATCGCCGGCTTTCCCGGTGAAACCGATGACGAATTTGCCATCAGCGAGGCCTTCATCCATGAAATGGACTTCGCCGGGCTGCACGTCTTCCGTTACAGCCGTCGGCCAGGGACAGCCGCCGCGGCTGCGCGGGGCGGTGCGCGAGGACGTGCAGAAAGACCGCAGTGCCCGCTTGATCGCCCATTCCGAAGCGGCTGAACAGCGTTTTGCCGCCCAATGGACTGGACTCACGCTGCCGATTCTGTGGGAAAATATCAGTGGGGCGACCGAGCAGGGCTTCGTCAACAGCGGCTACACCGATCACTATATCCGCGTCAAAGCCGTCCATCCGCGCGTGCTGACGAACCTCATCACGCCCGCCCGCCTGGATCGATGGGATGCCAACCAGATCAGCGCCTCGCCCATTCTGGATGAGGTCGAACGACATGGAGAAACCACATGGATGACGTAAAAGCGAAGCTTCAGGCCGCGCTCAAAGAGGCCATGGTCGCCAAAGACAACCAGCGCCGCGATGTAATCCGCGTCCTGACCAGCGCCGTCAAGCAGGTCGAGATCGATTCGCAGAAGACCCTCAGCGCCGAAGACGTGGTAGCCGTGCTGCAAAAAGAAGCCAAGAAGCGCCGCGAAAGCATCGACGAGGCGACGAAGCTGGGCCGCGCGGAGATCGTCGAGCGCGAAAAACAGGAACTGGCTATCCTGGAAGAGTTCCTGCCGCGCCAGCTTTCCCGCGAGGAAATCGCCGTCATCGTCCGCGAAGTGATCGCCCAGACCGGGGTCACGTCGGCGAAGGAGATGGGCAAGCTCATGGGGGCGCTCATGCCGCGCGTGAAGGGCCTGGCTGATGGTAAACTGGTAAATGAGGTCGTCAAAGAGCTGTTGAGCTAAGGGTACGATGATCGATTGGCTTGAGGGGCTTCTCCAGCGCTACTTCCAACTGCCGCCATCCCAGACGCACGGCATCCTGCATATCGTCGGATTGGTCGTGGCGGCCGGCTGCTTTGTGCTGATCTCGACTGTCATCGTCGCCTATGACAGCCTGTTTCCGAGCATCAACAATCTGGCATCGCTTCAGGTTGGGGATGCCGCCCCCCAGGATATCCGCGCCCCGATGTCCGTTCCGCCCTTCGTCAGCACCGTCCTGACCGAGCAGCGCCAGCAGGAAGTCCGCGCCCAGATCACACCCATCTATTTCCCGCCTGATCCCGCCATTTCTCGCCAGCAGGTCGATCAGGCTGCCCAGATTCTCGACTACATCGACAACATCCGCCATGACCCCTACGGGTCAGCCCCCCAGCGTGCCGCTGACCTGCGCCAGATCGATCTGGTCAGGCTGGACGATGAGGTCATCACCCAGCTTCTGGACATGGATGACCGCTCCTGGTCGGATGTGCGCGACCAGATCAAAGCCGTACTCGAACGGGTCATGCAGGGGGAAATCCGCGATAACACCGTCGATTCTGTGATCGCCCAACTGCCGATGCAGGTCAGCGTCCGCTTCACCGAAGAGCAGTCCGCCGTCGTGGTCGCCCTGTTGCGCGATCTGGTGCGGCCAAACACGGTGCTGAATGCCGACGCCACCGAATCCGCGCGAGCCGCAGCCGCGGCTGACGTCAGTGTGCGGCGCAGCTTTGAACGTGGACAGATCATCGTCCGCGCCGGCGAAACCGTCGATGCCGCCGCCTATGAAGCCCTGGATGTACTCGGCCTGTTGGAGCCAACGACCCGGCGAGTCCAGGACATCATCCGCGCCATTCTCGTGAGCAACCTCGTCCTGGTGATTGCCGGGCTGTACGTGGCCCGTTTCAGGATCGATTTGTTCAAATCGTCACGCATGATGGCCCTGCTGGCCGCCATCTTCCTGCTTCTCTTGTTCGGTGCGCGGATTTCCGGGCTGTACGGCCAGCTTGACCTCTACCCCACGGCGGCGCTGGCGATGTTGTTTGTGGCGCTGGTCGGCGCGGAGATGGCGGTGCTGGGATCGTTGGGCCTGGCAGCCCTCATCGGCCTGATGCAGGCGGGATCACTGGAGTCTGCCATGTTTGTCGGCGTCGGCGGGATGATGGCCGCGCTGACGCTGCGCCGCCCCGAACGGCTCAACGGCTATTTCATGCCGGGGATCATCGTCTCGCTGGCGAATGTGGCCGTACTCCTGGTCTTCTATCAGGGGGCGCTCACCTCTGGCAGTGATGTACTGTTGGGTGAGCGGTTGATCTACGCCTTCATCAATGGGCTGCTGGCCGCGGCGGTGGCGCTGGCTGGAATCTACGTGGTGACGGTGCTGTTCAACCTGCCCACGGGTATGAAACTGGTCGAACTCAGCCAGCCCAACCAGCCCCTTTTGCAGCGTGTCCTGCGGGAAGCGCCCGGAACCTACCAGCATTCGCTCCAGGTCGCCAACCTTTCCGAGCAGGCCGCCAACAGCATCGGCGCGAATGCCGATCTCGTCCGGGTTGCTGCGCTGTATCATGACGTAGGCAAGATGATGAACCCAGCCTTTTTCACCGAGAATCAGGTCGAAGGCATCAACCCGCACGACACCCTGGATGATCCGGCCCGCAGCGCCGCCCTCATCATCAGCCACGTCACCGACGGCGAGAAACTTGCCCGCCAGTACCACTTGCCCACTCGCTTGCGGGACTTCATCCTGGAACACCACGGCACGCAGGTTCTCTATTTCTACCAGCAGGCGCTTCAGCGAGCTGGCGAGCATGAAGTCGTCGATATTGAGCAGTTCACCTATCCAGGGCCGAAGCCGCAAAGCCGCGAAACCGCCATCCTGATGCTAGCCGATAGCTGCGAGGCCGCCGTGCGTTCTCGCAAGCCAACCCGCAAGCAAGACATCGCCGACACCATCCAGCAGATCATTGACAGCAAAATACAGACCGGGCAGTTGGATGAATCCGGGCTGACCCTGAACGACATCCGCACCATCCGCAAGACATTCGCCGAGATGCTCCAGGCCGTCTTCCATCCCCGCATCAACTATCCCGTGCAGACCAAACCGGCAGAACCCAGTGAGGCTCCTGCTGGAGGTCGGACACTGGCCGAGCGCATCGGCGCTGATGCCGCGCGTCCCGTCGAAGTCGAACGTGGGCCGGTGACGCTCCAATCGGTTGAGGCCAGCGACGCCCCGCGCGTCCAGACAAAGGATATCCCCGTCATCACTCTGCTGGTGGACGACAACGATGACACCCCGCTGGCGGATGTTCCCCCACTGCCGCGCGCGCATGAACCGCGGCCTGGGCGCTTTGGGACAAACGGTCAGCAGCCTGTGAAGAAAGATGGGCCGGAAGAACAATGACCGCCTATACCATCGATGTCCTGAACGAGGACACTTTCCCGGTGAACGCGGCTCGACTGCGGCAGGCGGCGGAAATGGTGCTGTCCCAGCATGAAATCGCCGCCCAGACCGGTCTGACCATCGTCATCGATGACGATCAGGCCGTGCGTGATCTGAATCGCCAGTTCCGGCAGATTGACGCGCCCACCGATGTCCTCTCCTTCCCGGCGGATGCCCCTCCGGTCGAGATTGAGGATGAAGCGCCCTATCTCGGCGATCTGATCATCGCTTTTCCCTATGCTTCCGCCCAGGCCGAGCGTGAAGGCCATGAGCTTGATGACAGCCTGTCGCTCCTGGTGGTTCACGGGACGCTGCATCTGCTCGGTTACGACCACGATACCCCGGAACGCCGCGCCGAGATGTGGGCGGCACAGGCGCGGGCGCTGACTGCGCTGGGCATCTCGACCGACTTGGTTCCCGCTCTGGAGGGCGATACCGATGACTTCCAGTCCTAAACGGGTGATCGACGCGCTGACCAGCACGATGAAGATCAACCCGGATGAGTACAGCATGAATACCAGCCCCAATCGGGTGCAAAGCCTCGGCTATGCCCTGGCAGGCTGGCTGTACATGCTGCGCTACCAGAAGAACACCCGCATCATGGCGGTAGCCAGCGTCGGCATCATGGCGCTGGCGCTGTGGCTGCAAATCGATTTCACGGGATTGGCCGTGCTGATCGCGACCATCACGCTGGTTTGGATGGCCGAGTTCCTCAACGCCGCCGTCGAAGCGGTCGTCAATCTGGCATCGCCGGATTATCATCCGATGGCGAAGGTGGCGAAAGATGTCGCCGCCGCCGCGGTGCTGCTGGGGGTAGTTGCCTCTGTGCTGGTGGGGGTGCTGGTGCTGGGGCCGCCGTTACTGTCCCGCTTGGGTCTGTGAGGGGAGTCTTATGGAAACGCCAGAGTCGTCGTCATCCTCGGAACCGAAGGCGAACCGTGCCCGCGAGCGCCACCTGCGTCGCAAAGAGCGCCAGCAGGGCATGGCGCAGCCGTCGGGCGCGCCGCGCCAGCTCCGGCCATCGGGTGGATTCGAGATGCCTAAGATTCAACTTCCAGGCAACCGGGTCATTCTCTACGGGGTGGCCGCCGCCATATTCCTCGTCGCCGTCGTCTTCCTGATCGGCGCATTGAATCCCCCGGATACCGAAGCCAGCCCGAACGCCATCTGGATCGGCACGCAGTGGACTTATGACTATCCCGGCGACGAGGCGCTGGGTGCGTTTGTTCAGAAGCTGCGCGATCACCGCATTGGGACGGTTTATGCCTGGGTCAGCCTGCTCCAACCGAACAACGTCTGGTCGGATACCACCCGCCTCAATCAGATCAGAACCTTCATCACGCAGTTCAAAGCCGCCTACCCCGATGCCAGTCTCTACGGTTGGCTGAGCATCGATGCCCTGGGGACAGATGGCAGCAATCGCCTGGGCGACACCAATGTTCAGCAGATCATCGCCGACTTCAGCCAGCGCATGACCAACGAGTTTCAGTTCGATGGCGTCGTGCTGAATGTCGTTCCCGTATTGGATGGGGACGAGAACTACCTGTCTCTGCTGCGGCAGGTTCGGAGCAGCATCGGCGCGAGCAGCCTGCTCGCCGCCGCCGTCCCGCCCGATTGGACGCCCGTGAATGTGGGCATCCCCCTGCCGCCCCGCATCGCGCCGGGGACAGTCTGGGAGGAAACCTATAAGCAGCGGGTCGCCCTGATCGCCGACGAGATGATTGTGACCGCCTACAACAGCGGCTTCAACACTGCCGAAGATTACTCGGCCTGGATAGCCTAT
>JAEUQZ010000253.1 GCA_016788965.1 Anaerolineae bacterium
CGGGGAAGTTCGCCTGCTTACCGAAGGTCTGGTAGAGGACTTCCGGCGCGAGGCTGCTGCCGCCCATCCCCAGCAGGACGACATGGCTGATGCCGCTGCCCTGGACGCTGGCCTGAAGCTGTTTGAGGCGGGACAGATCGATGGTTTTCGCCACATCCAGCCAACCGAGGCGGTTCTGGATTTTGGTGATGATGGTGGGCGAGTCTTTCCACAGGCTGCCGTCATGTCCCCAGACGCGCTCGTTGGCCTTTTCCGACTCCAGCTTGCGGATCGCGCCCTGGACGCCATCCATATAGGTTCCCAGCGCGAGGTTCTGGCGCTCGAAGACGCCGGTCTTGAGGACATCGCGCTTGGCCTGCACCTGACGGAGCAGGTTCTCGAAGGCTTCGACGAACAGCGCCACGCCGTCGATCTGAAGCTGCTCGGTGACGTAATTGACATCCACGCCGACCTCGGCCAGCTTGTCCATCACGTCCTGGGCGTCATCCAGCCCTTCGGCCAGAGTCGGGGCGGCTGTCCCGTGATCCTTGAAGGCTTTGAGCGTGGCCGGCGGGACGGTGTTGACCGTGTCCTGGCCGATGAGTGAATCGACGTAGAGGGTATCCGTATAGGCCGGATTCTTGGAGCCGGTCGAAGCCCACAGCGGACGCTGCACCTGCGCCCCAGCCTCGCGCAGCGCTTTGAAGGTCGCGCCGTAGAACAGATCGAGGAAGCGTTTGTAGGCGGCCTTCGCGTTGGCGATGGCGGCTTTGCCGAGCAGTTCGCGGTTGCGGGCCACGCGGTCGAGATCACGGCCCTGGGCGGCGCGGATGTTGTTCTCCAGCATCCGGTCGATCATGGTGTCGATGCGGCTGAGGAAGAAGCTGGCGACCGAGGCCACATGGCTGATGTCCCCGCCAGCCGCCAACCGGCGCTGCAAGCCGCGGATATAGGCCCAAGCGACGTCCTCGTAGTTCTTGACGGCGAAGATCAGCGTGACGTTGACGTTGATGCCGTTGGCGATGGCTTCTTCGATGGCGGGGATGCCGGCGGGGGTAGCCGGGATTTTGATCATCAGGTTGGGGCGGTTGACGACTTTGTAGAGCCGCAGCGCCTCCGATACGGTAGTCTGGGTGTCGTTGGCGATCAGCGGAGAGACTTCCAGGCTGACGTAGCCATCCTTGCGGCTGGAACGGTCGTAAATCGGGCGGAAGAGATCGAGCGCGTGCTGAATGTCTTCAATCGCCAGCCGCTCGTAAATGTCATAGGCTTCCAGATCGAGCATGTGGCGGATCGCGCCATCATAGGTATCCGAGTCGCCGATGGCTTTCTGGAAAATTGCCGGATTGGAGGTCACGCCAATCACGCCGAACTCGTTGATGTAATTTTGCAGTTCGCCGTTTTCCAGCGAGCTGCGGTGGATGAAATCCAGCCAGATGCTCTGACCGTACTGCTGCACCTCAACCGGGGGATTGCTCATGTGCTGCTCCTGTCGTGTTTTTCACAGCGCTAATGAAGGATGGATAATCGCAGCGATTTGTGACCAGTATACACCGGAAAAGCGGCGTACCGGACTGATATTGTTCCCCTGTCTGGATGACGAGTTGCACCCGTCCGCTTATTTCTCCGGCACGGCGAAGAACATACGTCCAGTGTCTTTGTTGATGAACTTGGTGACGACGACGTTGATGGTGCGATCCATGTGCGTTTTGCCGCCTTCGACCACGACCATCGTGCCGTCTTCCAGGTAGCCGACGCCCTGGTCGGTCTCGCGGCCTTCCTGGATGATGCGGATCGCCAGCGTGTCGCCCGGCAGGTAGATCGAACGCACGGCGTTCGCCAGCGAATTGACGTTCAGAACGGTCACGCCCTGGGTTTCGGCCACGCGGTTGAGCGGGTAATCGTTGGTGACAATCGGGGCATTCATCTTGACGGCCAGCGCGACCAGCTTGTCATCGACCTCGACGATGCCGGGCACGTCTTCTTCGATGATCTTGAAGGGGATGGTGGATTGGCGCTGAAGCTCGCTGAGCTTGTTCAGGCCATGACGCCCCCGCTGCCGCCGGAGCATATCACTGGAATCAGCCACCTGATGCAGCTCGTTGATGACGAAGCTGGGCACGGCCATCGTCCCGCCGAGGAAACCCGTGCGCGCAATATCGACGATGCGGCCGTCGATCAGCACGCTGGTATCCAGCAGGATGGTGCGTTCGCCGCCGCTGAAGAACAGGCGGCTGCGTGAACCATTGGCGGCACTGATGAGGTTGAGGATTTCACGCGAGCGGGCACTGAAGATGGTCAGGCCGAGATAGCCGAAGACCACCGAGACGACGGGCGGCAGCAGGCTGCCCCAGGGCGGATTCAACTGCGCCAGCGGGTAGGCCAGCAGCAGCGCCATCCCCAGGCCGACCACCAACCCTGCCAGCGAGGTCAGCAGTGAGTCCACGGGCATTTCCAGGATGAGGTGGCGCACCCGTCGCAGGGGGCGGATCGTCAGCCAGGGGGTCAGGATCAGGCCGATCAACACGCCGACGAGACCGAACAGCACCGCCGAGACTTCAGACGGCAGCGCGATAGCCCCCGCCCATTCGACGCCGATGCGGGCGCCGAGCAAGGCAAATACCAACGTTCCGAGCATTCGGGAGACGAAATCTGCGGTCATTCGCGGACAACTCCTCGGTCGAGCGCCCTGCGGCTTCCGCGAATGAGTAGGAGTGCGGAGACCCAACCCTGGGGATGCTGTGGCAGGTGGGCACAGTGCGCGCGAACCGCTATAAATGGTCAGATGGGAACCCGCAGAGGCAGCGGGCGCTGTCTCTGTCCCAGGCCGCGCGGGATGAAGTCGGGCACGGTCGGGGAAGGAATATCCCCCTTACGCCACGCATTAACGGTAACATGCTTCCGGTGTGGAGTCAACGCAATACTACGAGGGGATACAACGCTCGTGCCCATCTATTCTTAGTTGTGATTCAGCTTGCCTCTGCAATCTGGGTCTGGGTCAGAACTTCTCGATAGAAGCCGATCTTGTAGCGGATCAAACCCAGATGCTCATTCATCTCGCGAATGTGTGACTCGACCTGACGCTCCAACGCCTCCAGCATGGATACTCGTTGGGGTAAGGTGGAGTCTCCTTGACGTTGAAGCTCTGCGTAGGTCTGCATATCTTGAATAGGCATACCGGTCGCCCGCAGTTTGATCAGGAAGTTGATCCAACCAATGTCATCTTCGGTATAGCGGCGATGGGTATTGTCTGCCCGGTTGATCGAGTGGATGAGACCAATCCGCTCATAGTAGCGCAGCGTGTGGACACTCAGGCCGGTCGCCTCAGCCACCTGCTTGATCGTGAATTTTCCGCTCATGGTGTTGGCTTTGCCCCCGCAGAGTTTCTTTGAGTCTACTCCCTAGAGCGCACTCTAAGTCAAGAGCGCCTTACAGGACGTTCACCTGACCCGTTCGGTCTGCTGTATCGCTGGAGAAGCGGATGCCTATCCTCGCCAAACTTGCTGGTGTGCGGTCAGAAGCCCATTTTGTGGTCTTGACTTCGAGCGCACTCGAAGTTGTAGAGTAAAATTCAAGTATCTATTTGCACTGAGGACTGAGGGTAAACACATGAACAAGCGCCAATTGGGACGATCTGGCATTGAAGTTTCACCACTTGGGATGGGCTGCTGGGCGATTGGTGGGGTTTGGCAGTTCCTTGATATTCAGGCCGGCTGGGGAGAAGTCGATGATTCAGAATCGATCCGCGCCATTCAGCACGCCTTTGACAGCGGCATCAACTTTTTCGACACCGCCGCCAACTATGGCACAGGACACAGCGAGACCATCGTTGGCAAAGCTCTGGCCGGTAAGCGCGATCAAGTGGTCATTGCAACCAAGTTCGGCTTCAACGTCAATGAGGCAGGCAAATCCGTCACTCGATACGCGGATGCGGAAGTCCTCGACAATCTATGGAATGACTGCATCGCCAGCCTGCGTCGGTTGAATACCGACTATATCGATCTGTTCCAGCTTCATGTATGGGACTATCCGCTGGATCGGGCCGAACCGCTGCGCGAAGCGTTGGAAGACCTGGTGCGTGAAGGAAAAATCCGCTACTACGGCTGGAGTACCGATTCGGTCGAGGCAGCTCGAATCTTCGCCGCCGGTGAACACTGCGTGGCTGTCCAGCATGACCTGAATGTGGTGCTGGACGCGACCGAGATGCTGGCGCTGTGCGAACAGATGAATCTCGCCAGTATCAACCGCTCTCCGCTGGCGCGGGGGGCGCTCACCGGCAAGTACACCAAAGAAACGGTATTCGCCTCCAATGATGTTCGCACCGATACCTGGGCACGAGACCACATTCTCCTGCCGGCCTTTGACCGGCTTGAGGCGCTCCGGGATGTTCTGACCAGTGATGGACGCACCCTCGCGCAGGGGGCGCTGGCGTGGATATGGGCGCGGAGCGGCGTGACTGTTCCGATCCCGGGGATGCGAACTGTAGCTCAGGTCAAGGAGAACGCGGGCGCGATGCAGTTCGGCGCTTTGACTGCCCATCAGATGCAGCAAATCGACGCGCTGCTGGAGCGGGATACTCAGATCGCGGTTGAGTGAAATTTGCAGGATTCTGGAGCAACTCACCCGGATGGGGAAATGGGTCCGGGTGAGAGTTGACTATGTTGATCCCGTCTCCCGGCCCTTTGTTCAGGAAATCCGTCACGAGCGAGGGGTGACGGATTGCGGCTGACGACCCCGGATTATCCACCTATGATAAGAATATGTGTTCGTAACTTATCTGGGGGAATGTCCATGCCACGCGCGACGACCCGCGAACAACTGCTGCACGATATGGCGGACGAGCGGAACAAACTGGAGAAGCTGCTAGGCGATCTCTCGCCGGAGCAAATGGTCACGCCCGGGGTTTGCGGCGAGTGGTCGATCAAGGATATGCTGGCGCACATTAGCGAATGGCAGCGGATGCTGCTGGGCTGGTATGAGGCCGGGCTGCGCGGGGAGAAACCGGGCGTTCCCGCCGATGACCTGAAATGGTCGGAGACACCCATCCTGAACGAGCGCATCTACCAGCAGTACCGCGAGACTCCGTTGGACGAGGTGCTGGCGGATTTCCGGGCACGACACGCCGACCTGCGGCGGCTGATTGAAGGGCTGACCGACGCGGTGCTGTTCGAGAAGAAACGCTTCGCCTGGACGGGCACATCCACGCTGGGCAGTTATGCCGTCTCGGCCACCAGCAGCCATGACCACTGGGCTTATGATCTGATTCGCAAGTGGAAGAAGGGGCGCTGAGGAAGACTGCCCCTCCTCGGCCTTCAACATACAGAGCGTCCTTCAGGCTACGCTACTCGGCGCTGCGATCCTTGACAGATGTTTTTCTAAGGATCGCAGCGCCTTTTTCGTTTGCGTAAGTACGCACAACTTGCAGCGGAAATGCCTGCACCCATTGACTGACCATCGTGTGTTCGTCCGTTCGCATGAAATCATCCACCAGGATATATGCACCGTCGTTGAGCTTGTCGAACAGGACGGAGAGCGCCGGGAGGCGCGCTAACGGGCCGGTTTTTTCTGGTGGGCCATCGACGATCAGCAGGTCGATAGCGGGGATGTCGGCAAGTTGTTCCCTGTCATACCATAGGAATTCCCGGCCATCCACCCATACAGGCTTCAGCGGGGCATAGATAACCTGGGCCAGACTGGACAGTTGATGTGCAATCAGGTTATCGGCTGTGATCGCGGCGAAGTTTTCTTCGTGTTCCAGCGCAATCAGACTGCCTCTGCCTGCCTCACGCAGCGCATAGGAGTTGACGATGGTCGAGACTCCGCTGCCGATTTCCACCACGATGCCCGGTTTGTGGCGTTTGATGAGTGCGATTGAGAGTACAAGAAAGTCAGGCGACGCTGCCCACAAACGCATGGGGGGCAGCGGATGATCGATCTTCAGTGTGCTATAGAGTGAAAAGACCGCTTCAATTTGCCAGTAATGCTGGATGTTTTCCACCTGGAGTTGATGGTAGACCCTCAGTAGGGTGTCGAGCAGCAAGCCGCCCAGGGTAATCAGCGCAAAGAGCAGACTGACCTCACGGACAAGTACCCAGGCCATGATCGAAACCCCAGCCCACAAGAACCATCTGGTCAGGACTTCTCGTCGGTATTTGAAGAACCGGGGGTCGTGTTCTTCAATCCGCACAGGTTTTTGCAGAGGCATTTGTCTGGTCCGCAGTGAGGAACCCTTTCATCGTTGAGCCTAACCAGGGGGTGTAGAAGTGGTCTGAGTTCCCCCGCGTCAATGCGCTTCCTACGAGGAAGCTGCCCATCGGACGAGGGGGAATCAGGACATGAGGGTGTCAGCGGTTGACCACGTTGCGGTAATCACCGTGGAGCAGCGCCGCGACGATCAGTTCGGCGGCTTCGATGGCGACGGCCACCTGCGCCTCTTCGGTGCTGGCTCCCAGGTGGGGGGTATCGATCACACCCGGCAGCCCGACCAGCGGATGCCCGGCGGGCGGCGGTTCTTCGCTGTAGACATCGACGGCAGCCCCGGCCACCTGCCCGCTCTGGATCGCCTCGGCCAGGTCGCCTTCGTGGATCAGGTTGCCGCGGGCGGCGTTGACGATCCGCACGCCTTTCTTCATCTTCGCCAGCGAGTCCTTGTTGATCATCTCGCGCGTTTCCGCCGTTGCCACCGTGTGCAGCGTGATGAAATCGGCGCGGGCGTACAGGCTGTCCAGATCGACCATCTCGACCCCGACCTGACGGCCAGAGTCGGCGCTGACATAGGGATCATAGGCGATGACGGTCATCTCGAAAGCCTGGGCGCGTTTGGCAACCGCCCGCCCGATCCGCCCGAAGCCGACCACGCCCAGCGTCTTGCCGCGCAGTTCCACGCCCATGTAGGACTTGCGATCCCACTTGCCAGAATTGAGCGAGTCATAGGCCTGCGGGATGTGCCGGGCCAGCGCCAGCATCAAGCCCAGCGCCAGTTCCGCCGTGGCGACGGTGTTGCCATCGGGCGTATTCATGACGGCGATGCCCCGCGCGGTGGCTGCCGGCAGATCGACGTTATCGACGCCGACGCCAGCGCGGGCGATGGCCTTCAACTGCGTCCCGGCGGCGATCAGGGCGGCGTCGGCTTTGGTGGCGCTGCGGATAATCAGCGCGTCGGCATCAGCGATGGCGGCCAGCGTTTCTTCGCGCTTCATCTGGCCGGGGGCGGTCACGCGCAAACCGGCCTGCTGGAGGATTTCGACGGCCTTCTTGTTCACACTGTCGGGAATGAGGACGTGGAAGCTCATTGCGCGCCCCCGATGAATTCATCCAGCCCGGCCAGCACTTCGTTGAGCGTCTCCATGCTCATATCGCCCATGTGGGCGATGCGGAAGGTCTTGCCCTTGATCTGGCCGTAGCCCTTGTCCATCGAGAAGCCTTTGCCGCCCATGAACTTCGCCATCTGATCGACATCGATGC
>JAEUQZ010000254.1 GCA_016788965.1 Anaerolineae bacterium
GGGATACCCCCACTACCCGTCGAACAGGCTGCCCCGAATACCAAGCGCCTCCTCCCCGGAGGCGTTTGGTGCTTCTGGGGCCAGTCTACAGAATTGCCTCGCACATCCCTATTCGTCTACCCGCGCCGCCGTGTACTCATCCAGACTGTAAACCTTCACCCGCATCGGCTCGGCATCGCCCGTATTCTGGAACACCGTGGAACCCGACAGCTCGGCGTGGAACGTCACCGTGTGGATGAAGTCCTCGCCCAGCCGCCGGAAGTGTGCCCGCCAGCGATTCGGCTCGATCCCCTCCACGCCCAAGCACTCGAACGCGCCCAAGCCTACCTCGCCCGTCTCCTGCCGCAGGAAGTGATCGGCCGCCTGGGTGGGCGCATCATACACACACCAACCCCGGCTGTAATCCAGCAGCATCTCCCCCCGCTGGTGCGCCTGGATCAGCGCCGCGCTCCGCTCGGTCGGCACGCGCCCGTAATAGACCCCCTCCGGCAGGCACACCAACGTCGCGGCAAAGCGATGCCCGCCGATGTGCGTCGTCTGCCAGACGGCTTCCGGCGCGATCTGGCTCATCGCCTGAACCAGCGGCAGCCCGTGTTTGGCGCAGCACACATCCCGCTTGCCGTTAGTACACACCAGGAAGAGCTTCTGGTCGCTGAGCGTGTATTCGCTCCGGTCAGCGGCGATGGCCGCCAGATCGTAGCTCAGCAGGTCATCGTAGCTATCCAGTCGGAAGTGATACAGCCGGGGCAAGTGGACGCTCGACCGGGCCACGAACAGATCGATCCCGCCCATGTTCCCACCTCGCCGGATGAACTGGAAGCGCGCGTTCGGGATCGCGGCCATCTGCTGGTTGATGTAAGCCTTGATGCCTTCCGGCAGATCGCTCTGCTCCAACGCCTGAGCGCCCCAGGGCTTGTCGTATTCCAGCAGAATCCAGACATCGGTGCGCGGCGCGGTCGCCATCAGCGCCTCCTGTGCGGCCAGTGACGACTCACATGAGGTCATCTGTGAGGGGACAGTCTCGGTCATGATGGGTTCTTTGGCTCCAGAGGTTCTACGTTGGGGCGCAGCCTGTTTGCCGCGCCCGGCTGCCTTCGATTTACCGCTTCAAAACGAGCTGCTGCTTGGGGAAGCTCGTCAGCACATCCACGCCGCTTTCGGTGATGACCACATTGTCTTCGATCCGCACGCCGCCCAGCCCCGGCACATAAATGCCCGGCTCGACGGTGAAGGCCATCCCCGGTTCGAGCAAATCCGTCACCCCTTCGGCGATCTGCGGGATGAGTTCGTGCCCGTTCAATCCCAGCCCGTGCCCGGTGCGGTGGATGAAATACTCACCGTAGCCCGCCGCGCGGATCACCTCACGCGCCGCCTTATCGACCGCGCCCATCGGCACGCCCGGCCCCGCCGCCTTGATCCCGGCTTCGTTGGCCGCCCGCACCGTGTCATAGATGCGCTGCATCTCCGCGCTGGGTGTCCCCAGGCAGAACGTCCGGGTGATGTCCGCCGGGTAGCCTTCGTAGCGCCCACCGTAGTCGATCAGCAGGAACTCGTCCTTTTGCAGCGCCCGCTCGGTAATCATCCCGTGCGGCAGGGCGCTGTTCGGCCCGGTCTGGATCAGCGGCTCGAAGGCGTTGCCGTGGCTGCCCAGCGCGTTGAGTTCCTCGCCCAGCCGTGTGGCGATCTGCCGCTCAGTCATGCCCGGCTGCACCCAGCCCAGCAGCCGCTCCAGCGCCGCCTCGCTCAACCGAACCGCCTGCCGCATCGCCTCGACTTCTTCCGGCGACTTGTGCGCCAGAACGCGGATGATCTGCCGCTCGACGGCGCTCACCTTCAGCGAAGAGTCTACCGCCTGGAACGCCAGCCACTCGCTCACGCGCACTGTCAGCCCGTCCACGCCCAGCATCTTGCCGCGCAATCCCAGTTCTTCGACCGCCTGCCGGAACGCCCCGGCAGAGCCTTCGGTATCCGTCCACGAGAACGCCCGCGCTTCCAGATCAGGCCGCTGGTGCAGCTTGGGCATCTCCAACTGCGGGATGATGAGCGACAGCCCGCCATCCGGCGTCACGATCACCAGCGTGGGCCGCTCGGAGAGGTGGAATTCCAGCCCGGTGAAGTAGAACAGGTTCGCGCCGGGAGCCAGGATGACCGCATCCACCCCGGTGATCTGGCGGAGTTTATCCTGTCGAGCCGCGTAATCGATGTGCATCCTTACCCACTTTCTAAGATGAATAGCCAATCTTCTCGCAGTCTTCTTCGATTGCACGCGCCATCTCGTCGATGTCCTGCGGATCGAATAGTCCCCGCGCCGCCTCAAAAACCTTTACGGCAGGGACACCCCTCGGGACAGCCATCTCGCGGACGTATTGAAGAACTTGCTGCTGTTGTTCAGTCCCCAAACGACTGACGAGTTCCAGAATTTGTTGTTCCAGTGTGGTTTCGATCATCGTACAGCCTCCTGACATGCGATCACAGATCGTCGAGTTCGCCTTTGCGGAGGGCAATCTCGAAGGCGCGTCCCACCAGCAGGATGTGTTCGATCCACAGCGCGAAGTCGTCCTCCGGCACATGTTCCAGGATCGGATCGATCAGTTCATCCGGCATCTGGTTGAGGACTTCCGTGGAAAGGCAGGCCATCGCCTGCGCGACCGACGGCCGTGATTCCGGCGGCTCCCCGGCCATCAACTTCTGGAACCATTTTTCCACAATGGGATGAACCTGCTCGCAGGCCGATCCATCGTCAAGCTGGCGGTTGGCAAAGTCCTCGAACTCATCCAGCCAGTTCGGATCGTCAGGCGAGTCGGGTGGTGTTGTCATGGCCTCAGCCTCCCTCCCAGCGCGGTCGTCACTCAGGAATACTATACTGCGACCGTGTATAAACTCAAAGCGGCGATTCCTTACTGTAATCGGGTGGCCTGCGCTGCTACAATGAGGACATAACGTCGGCGAGGATCGAGTGTGATCGTGATGGACGCGCATGAGAGTCAATAAGTGGTTGGTCGCTGGGCTGGGCTTTCTCATCAGCCTGTTTTTTCTGTGGCTGGCTTTCCGCAACCTGAACCCGGAAGCGGTGCTGCTGGTTATCCGCGAAGTCAATCCCATCTGGCTGTTGGTCGGATCAGCCGTTTATTTCATCGCCGTGGCACTGATTTCGCTGCGCTGGCAGTTCCTGCTGCGTGCCAGCCGTCCCATCCGCTTGCAGGATTTGATCCCACTGGTCGCCATCGGCTACATGGGCAACAATGACTATCCCTTCCGCAGCGGCGAAGTCTTGCGGATCGTCCTGCTCCAGCGCCAGCACAAAGTCCCGATGGCGCGGGCCGCCACCACGGTCATCGTCGAGCGCGTCTTCGACGGGCTGGTGATGCTGACCTTCATCGCGGTGGCGCTGCTGGTCGTCGATGTCACCTCGCTGGAAGTGCGCCGTATTGCCATGCTGACCGCGCCGCTGTTTCTGGCGGCGGTCGCGGTGTTCTTCATCCTGGCCGCCCGCCCGGATTGGCTGCGCGGCATCTTGCACCAGTTTGGACGTTTCGCGCCCGGACGCATTCGCGGGATGTTCACCCGCCTCGCCGACGAGATCACCGAAGGGCTGCGCGGGCTGCGTTCGCCGCTCGATCTGGCCGGGGCGGTGCTGGCCTCCTTTGCCAGTTGGATGGTCGAGGCCAGCGTCTACTGGATGGTCTCCTTCGCCTTCAACCTGGGCGTGAGCTACCCGGTGATGCTGCTGGTGGTCGGCGTGGTCAATCTGGCCGGGCTGATCCCGGCCTCGCCAGGGCAGGTTGGTGTCTTCGAGTTCTTCGTCTCGCTGATCCTGATCGCCGTCGGCATCGCCGAGCCACAGGCGCACGCCTATGCGCTGGTCGTGCATGTGGTCATCTGGCTGCCGGTGACGCTCTTCGGCTTCGCCTGTCTGGTGCGCTACGGCCTCGGTTGGGGCGCGTTGGGTCAGGCCCGCGAACTTGAAAAAGCGCCGGGGTAAACCCGCTGAAATGTGGGCTTGAATACCTTGCTTCTAAGTACGACATCGGCTGGCGAACTGCGCCAACAATTGATCGAGAAAGGGTCGAGACCGGATGCCTGACTCGCTGCGTATCGGCATTATTGGGGCAGGGGTGGCCGGGATGTCCGCCGCCTGGGACCTGACCCGCGCCGGGCATGAGGTTCATCTCTTCGAGGCCGAAGCCCACGTCGGCGGCCTGGCCGGGGGCTTCAAGGACGAGGGTTGGGACTGGTGGATGGAGAAGTTCTACCACCACTGGTTCGAGACCGACCGCGACATCCTCACCCTGCTGAGCGAGATCGGCAAGTCGGATCAGGTCTTGTTCCCGCGCCCCAAGACGAGCTACTGGCTCGACGGCCAGATTTACCGCTCCGAGATGAACGCCTCCCTGTTCGGGCTGCCGCTCTCCTGGCTGGCGCTGTTCAGGATGGGGCTGGCCGGAGCCTACCTGAAGTTCCTCGCCAGCGATTGGCACAGCCTGGAGAAAGTCACCGCCGACTCGTGGATGCGCCGCTGGATGGGCGAGGAAGCCTACCAGCGCCTCTGGCGTCCGCTCCTGATCGGCAAGTTCGCGGATCGCTACGATCAGGTCAACATGGCCTGGTTGTGGGCACGCATCCGCACCCGCAGCCTGCGCCTGGGCATCTATCGCGGCGGCTTCCAGGCTTTCCTGGATGCGCTGGCCGAGGCCATCACCGCGCGTGGGGCACACATTCACCTCAACGCGCCCGTGCAGAGCATTCGGATGCAGGACGGCCGCCCTGTCCTGAGCGTGCCCGGCGGCGACCAGACCTTCGACCGCGTGTTGAGTACCTCGTCGCCAGCCCTCCTGCTCCGGCTCGCCCCTGATCTGAAGCCAACCCCTTACGGTCAGCAGGTGGCCGGCTTGCAAAGCATCGGGGCGCTGTGCGTGGTGCTGGCGCTCAAGCAGTCGCTCCTCACCGATGGAACCTACTGGCTCAATCTGCCCGCCGCCAGCGCCGATAAACGCGCCAATCCTTTCCCATTCCTGGCGCTGGTCGAACACACCAACTTCATGGATCGCGCCCATTACGGCGGCGATGTGCTGGTCTACTGCGGCGATTATGTGCCCGCCGACCATGAGTATTTCCAGCTTTCCGAGGCCGATCTGATCGCCCGGTTCCTGCCCGCCCTGAGCAAAGTCAATCCGGCTTTCAAGCCCGATTGGATTCGCAAGTCGTGGGTCTGGCGTGCCCCTTATGCCCAGCCCGTCCCCGGCGTGAACCACAGCGGCCGCATCCCGCCGTTGAAAACCCCGCTGCCGGGAGTCTATTGGGCCAGCATGAGCCAGGTTTATCCCTGGGATCGCGGTACGAACTTCGCCGTCGAGATTGGCCGCCGCGCCGCCCGGGAGATGCTCTCCAGCATGTGAGGCACATGCAAGGGAGTGGTGATTCAATCGAACTCAGGGGGAACCGTCGAGACATCCACTGCATTGTCGCGCAATCATCTACGCACATCGCCAAAAGATCGTGGTAGACTGAAACTCGTAATCTGTTGAACCATCATAACGAGGAACGCATGAAAATCATCGTCGCGGGAACGGGATTCGTGGGATTGACCCATGCCGCCGTCTGCTCCGAATACGGGCATGAAGTTTATGCCTACGATGTGGATCGCAAGAAACTGGAGGCCTACCGCTCGGCCCAGCGCGACCAGATCGAGAAGTACGTCAACGAACCCGGCCTTTCGGCCATCATCGCCGAAAACATCAACCGCTATCTGTTCTTCTGCAATCAGGACGAGATCACGAACATCATCGAGGGCACGGATGCCATCTTCATGTGCCCGCCGACCCCGCCCAATCCCAACGGATCGTCCAACCTGAAGTATTACGACGAGGTCGCCCACTTCCTGGCCGGGCTGCTGGCTCAGCGCAAGGATCAGCGCCGTGTCGTCATCATCAACAAAAGCACCGTGCCCATCGGCACAGCCCGCCGCCTGGAACGCATCCTCAAGGAGCATAACGTCCCCAATGTGGGCGTGGCTTCTAACCCCGAATTCCTGCCGGAAGGCGACGCCGTGGAGAAATCCCGCCGCCCGGATCGCGTGGCGGTCGGCGCCGATACCGAGGAAGACTTCCGCATCCTCCGGCGGATTTACTCGCAGTTCGTCAACCACGTCCGCATCGCCTACATCGAGACCACGCCGGAAACCGCCGAGGCCATCAAGTACGTCGCCAACACGCTGCTGCTGACCTACATTTCCTTCTGGAACGGCGTCGGGGCGCGCTTGGGCGAGGCCTTCCACAATGTGCGGATGGAAGACCTCAAGCGCGGCGTCACCGCCGATAACCGCATCAGCAAATGGGGATCGTATGTCTCCAACGGCGCGGGCGGATCGTGCTTCGGCAAGGACATCCAATCGCTGATCTACCAGTTCAAGTCGGCCAACCAATCCACCGACCTGCTCGAATCGGTCTACCAGATCAACGAGTACCAGAAGACCTACCTGCTGGATCGCGCCGTGCATGAAGCCGGGGCCGCTTTCAACCAGAAGACCGTGGCCCTGCTGGGGCTGTCCTTCAAGCAGCGCACCAACGACATGCGCGACTCGTCCTCGCTCAAGGTGGTCGAATCGCTGCTGGGACGCGGCGTCAAGGAAATCCGCGCCTACGATCCGCTGGCAGTAGATGAAGCCCGGCATTACTTCAACCCGGAGCGCAACCACCTCTACGAGAAGGTCGCCTACTTCGACTCGGTGCGCGATGCCCTCCAGGGCAGCGACATGCTCTTCATCTCCACCGACTGGGAAGAATTCCGCGGCCTTTCCCGCACCATCGAGCAGACCGTCCAGCCGCCCTACCTGATTATGGACGGCCGCCGGATGATCCCCGATTACACCGAATTGGTCGAACGCGGCTATGGCTATATCGCCGTTGGCTCGACCTACCTGGCCCCGGCTCCGAAGCCGGACGCCCAGCCCGCGCCCGTGACCTCAGCGGGCTGATCCTCCGATCTTCCATGAGGGGCGTACTGGTTACGCCCCTCGCTTTTTCCCCTGATTTTCACCCTGCCCGTTTGGACAGCTATCCTCCGCGCCGGAACCCGGCTACAATCAGGCTGACCGCCAGATTGAGTGGATAGGGCTGTGCTGTGGATCAACGGGTTATCCAGTTCATACGGGCGATGCGAGCCGCCGGCGTGCGGATTTCGCTGGCCGAAAGCCAGGATGCCATGTACGGCGTCGATGCCCTCGGCGCGACCAGCCGCGATCAGTTCCGCGCCACGCTGCGGACGACGCTGGTGAAAGAATCCCGCGACCAGCCCACCTTCGAGTATTTCTTCCCGCTGTTCTTCGGCAACAACCAGCCGCCGCTGAACAACATCCCCGACAACCTCTCGCCGGACGACAAGCAGAAGCTCCAGGAGGCCCTCCA
>JAEUQZ010000255.1 GCA_016788965.1 Anaerolineae bacterium
ATACACCGGCAGCACCTCCTCCACCAGTTGGTCGAACAGACCAACGGTCAGTCCGGTGCATTTCTGAAACACGGTCGCATGCTGGCTGAGGTATTCATAGCGCATTATCATGCCGTCAGTTTACACCCGTTCTTGCCCTATTGCGAAGGTTAACCAATAGGTCATCCTGGAACAGAAAAAAAGGCGCGTGGATTCAAAGCCGGATGGGATGTCGGAGAAGTTGAAACCGATCCCCCCTGCTATGCGTCCCTCGACGGGTTCTCGCCAGAACATTCTGAAGCCCGCTTCATCCAGGTTTTTCAGGAACCCTTCACGCTCAACCAGTGTGTACAAGTCTACTAACCGGGATTGACCGGGCGTCATCCCCCACAGGCAGGGCGGTATACAATTATCGAGATCAAACTGACGAGTGTAGACATCAAGCTGATCGTGATTGGGTGTCAGGTAGTTTGTCCACGAGTCGGGCGGCAGCGTTGGGAAAGGGGTAGGAGTCGGCCCCTGCTGAGCACTAGTGGATGACCACAGTAGAGAAGTGAGATAAAGTAGTTGCAGGATCGATTGTAGGAAAAGGAAGCCAAACCATGCCGCGGAAAGAGAACCTGGTGCATTTGTCAGAAGCGGATCGGGAGTTCTTGAAGCGGGTGGTGACACGGGGGGAAGAGTCGGCACGCGTGATTCGGCGAGTCTATACCTTGCTGATGGCCGACGAGCAGAAACGGGATCAGGACGTCGCAGAGGCGTTGCAGATCGTGCCCAAGACAGTATCCGAGACGCGAAAGCGCTATTGCGAAGTGGGGTTGCCAGAGGCGTTGTATGAAAAACCCCGTCCGGGCAATCCGCGCAAGCTGGATGGGAAACAGGAAGCCTTTGTGGTGGCCTTGGCCTGTAGTGAACCGCCCACTGGACAGAGCCAGTGGACGATGCAGATGTTGGCCGACAAGCTGGTCGAACTGAAGATAGTGGATGAACCGATCTCGGATGAGACGGTGCGGCGGACGTTGAAAAAAACGAACTCAAGCCCTGGCAGAAGACCCAATGGTGTCTTGGGCGAGAGTTAGGGGCGGATTTCGTCTGGCGCATGGAGGATATCCTCGACTTGTACGCTCAATCCTACGACCCGGCCTATCCCCAGGTGTGCTTCGACGAGCGACCGTGTATCTTGCACGGGGAGGTAGTCGAACCGTTGCCCATGCGACCCGGTCAACCGCTGCGCTATGATCATGAGTATCAACGCAACGGCCAGTGCAACCTCTTCCTGGCCCTCCAGCCCCTTCAAGGCTGGCGCTTGACCGAGGTGACCGAGCGTCGCACAGCCGTAGACTGTGCTCACTTTCTGCGCGAGTTAGTGGATGTCCATTTCCCAGAAGCGATTTGTATTCGGCTGGTGCTGGACAATCTCAACACCCATACCCCTGCCGCCTTGTACACGGCCTTCCCACCCGAAGAGGCCCGCCGCATCGCTCGCAAACTCGAATTTCACTACACCCCCAAGTACGCCAGTTGGTTGAACATGGCCGAAATCGAGTTCGCCGCCCTGGTCAAACAGTGTCTGAATCGCCGTATCCCCAACCTGGATACCCTCGACCGCGAGATTACCGCCTGGCGCGATGCCCGTAACGCGCATCGCACCACCATCCGTTGGTGCTTCAACGTTCACGATGCCCGCACCAAACTGGCGCGTTTCTATCTGTAACCTTTACTGTGGTCATCCACTAGCTTCATGGGGCACGCAAAGGTTAGTGTCCATTTGCGATTGACCCTCATAGCATATTTGTTTGTGAGCATGTTAGGCTTAGTTATGGAGGGAAGAATTCAAATGCGAATGATTCTTGCAGGGCGACCCGACGGGTCGCCCCTGGAGTTTGGCTCTTTGTGACAACGGCGAAGAGTTGTGGTAGGGTAACAGTGAGGTCGGGTAGTGCATGCCGCACTTGGCCTCGGCCACATCAGCGGACGGGATCGTCCAGGGACGGCAGCGGATGAAGCCCATACCAGTCAACCTCTCAAAACCTATCAAGCCACAAGCTGAAGGATTGCATTTCTTGCCAGTTGCAGCGGATTCGGGACAACTGCCATGAAATGCAACTGAACCCACAAAAATGAGCGATGATCCCGAAGGTATCGCCCTCCAAAAAAGGCCAAACTCCAGAAGGGCTGCCCGCAGGCAGCCCTCGTATCCAAACCGTGAACTACATACCCATGCTCAGTTTGACCACGCCGCCGGTCATCCCCGGCGCGAAGGCAATCGTGCCGAAGCTGACGTACAGCGCCCCATCCGGCCCCTTCGCCAGCCCGAACGGAGTGATCAGACCCTCGGCCACCGGCGTCGCGCCGCTGGCATCGACCATCACCACGCGGCCGGGGCCTGGCCCCTGCTCGGTGAACAGCACCAGTTCGACCGCGTACAGCGTGTCGCCGTCCAGCAGGATGTCCGAGACCGCGTTCAGGCCGCCGAAGGTTTCCTTCAGTTCGCCGCCCGACCAGTGTTCGATCTTGCCCGCGCCGGGAGCCAACCCCGCCCCCAGGAAGCCGATGTACAGATCGCCGTTGTCGGCCACTTCGACCGCCGTCGGAACCGGGTTATCCGTCCAGGCGTGGACGACCTTCAGGCCATCCGCTTCCGTCCACGACAGCAGGTCATTGCCGCCCGCATCGGTGATGTACAGCGTGCCGTCCGGCCCCCAGGCGATGTCGGAGACATTGGTGTCGAAGCCCGCGCCATCCGGGTCCTGGCTGGCTTCAATGGCGTTCAGGTTGATGATCCGCTTCACGGCCAGGGTCTTGGCATCCAGTTCGGCAATCGAGTCCATCCAGAAGCCGCCCGTCGTCACCGCGCCCGCGCCGCTGAACAGCACCCACAGCGAATCCCCCTGCGGGATCGCCCGGTACAGGCCAGTCACTTCTGATGGGCTGGCGTAGCTGGGGAAGCCCACGCTGACATCCGCGGATGTCCCATCCGGCGCGACCGAGATGATCTTGCCGGTCATGCCCATCTGGAAGGTGGTTTCCCCGTCCGGCCCAGGCATCGTCACCGCCACTTCGCCGCCGTTCCCGACCACCGTGACGATCAGGTTGCCGTTGGCATCGAAGGCGATGCCGCGCGGCGTGTTCAGATCGCCGATGACCAGTTCACCCGGCAGCGGCGGCATCTCCTGCGCCAGCGCCGGGACGACCGCGCCCAGGGCCAGCATGACCACGGCCATGAATCCGACCCACGTAATCTTCCGCATTCCCTTCATGTCGAAGTTCTCCTCAGAACTACCCGCACGATCACAGCGACCGTGTTTCCCAACAACTGGATGGTTACTCCGAAGGCGCATCACCCGACCAGCAGCCACACGCCCAGCGCCGCCAGCAGGCCGATGCCGGCCGCCGCGCCGATCCAGGCCAGCCCGGTCAGCCCATAAGCCAACGCCAGAAAGTGCAGCTCGTTCAACCGGAACGAGCCTGCCGTGATCCGGGAGGCCGATGGTGTCCGACGAACATCCTGCTCGTGCTGCTGTGCCAACGTGGTCATGGTGATTTTGCTCCTTCTCGATGCAGCCATCTGGTTTCAGGGTAGCCTCACCCGCTGCCCAGTCTCCAGATCATTTGCTGCTCACTTTTTGTTCAGTCCGCTTGTCTGTCTGCGGACTTGTCCTTAGAATAGGAATCCAGCGTAAATAAATCGTGAACTGAATCACGGCGCGGCATTTTCCCCACAACAGGAGCGCATCATGCTGCGGCTGCAACTCCTCGGCGGTCTGAACATCACCCTCGATGACCAACCCGTCACTGGGTTCATCAGCAGTAAGGCACAGGCGCTCCTCTGCTATCTGGCGATCAACCACCGCCAATCCCACCTGCGCTCCAGCCTGGCCGCACTCTTCTGGGGCGATATGCCCGACGAGGATGCCGCCACCAACCTCCGCCAGGCCATCGCCAACCTCAAGAAGCTCCTCGAACCCCACCTGGAAATCACTCGGCAGTCCGTCCAGTTCAACGCGGCTGCTCCCTATTGGCTGGATGTCGAAGGCTTCGAGTCATCTGGTGATGTGTCCCTGTATCGGGGCGACCTGCTGGCCGGCTTTGGCGTGGCTGATGCGCCTGACTTCGAGGACTGGCTGACGACCGAGCGCGAGCGCCTGCACGATCTGGCGCTGGCGACCCTGCGAAAACAGGCCGAGCGCCATCAGACCAGCGGGGATGACGTGGCAGCACTGGCGGCGTTGAACCGGCTGGTAGCAATCGACCCCCTGCAAGAGGACGCCCAGCGCCACCTCATGCGGCTACTGGCGATGAACGGGCAGCGCGGGGCGGCGCTGGCGCAGTACGAGACCTGCGCGGCCGCCCTCCGCCGCGAACTCGATGTCGAACCGGAAGTCGAGACGGTGCGCCTCTTCGAGCGTATCAGATCAGCCCAGCGCTGGATCAACCTGCCCACCGAAACGACGCCGTTCATTGGCCGCGATGCGGAGTTGTCCGAACTCACCCGGCGGCTGGCCGACTCCACCTGTCACTTCGTCACCATTGCTGGCCTGGGCGGGATTGGCAAGACCCGGTTGGCGCTGCGGCTGGCGCACCGCCAGGCCAACCGGATGCTCCACGGCGCGGTCATGGTCAACCTGACGGCCGCCCGCACGCTGGACTCGTTCCTGAGTATCCTGGCCGACGCGCTGCATTTCCCCTTACTGCAATTGGGCACGCCCCGCGCCCAGCTTCTCGACTACCTCCGCGAAAAGCACCTGCTGATCCTGCTGGACAACATCGAACAGTTGGCCGGGGTCGTCACCGATTTCCTCAATGAATTGATCCAGACTGCGCCGGAGGTCAGGCTGGTCGCCACTTCGCGCCAGCGCCTTAATCTGCGCGGCGAGTGGGTGCTGGCCCTCGATGGATTGTCCTTCAATGCCACCCTTTCGACGCAAGTCCAGCCCCCCGCCCAGGCTCTATTCCTGGAAACGGCCCGCCGTGTGCGCGGCGATGATCTGATCCAGCAGGAGCCGCCAGAAGCCATCGCCCGCATCTGCGCCCTGGTTCAGGGGATGCCGCTGGCGATTGAACTGGCTGCGGCCTGGTCGCGCCTGCTGACCTGCGACGAATTGGCGCAGGAAATTGCCTCCAACCTGACTGCCCTGGAAACGACCACCCAGGAAGGCGAAGAACGCCACCGCAGCCTCCGCGCTGTCTTCGACCATTCCTGGCAGTTGTTCTCCCCGCAGGAACAGCGTGTCCTGACCGCTTTGTCGGCCTTCGCTTCCGGGTTCACCCGTGACGCGGCTCAGACCGTTGCCGGGGCATCGCTGCCCGTGCTGCTCGGACTGGCCGATAAGATGCTGCTCCGCCGCGAGGCCGATGGGCGCTTCTCCCTCCACGAGATGATCCGGCAGTACCTCGTCGAGAAGCTGCCACAGTCCGCCGAGGTCGATCAGGTGCGCTCCGCCTATCTGACCTATTTCACCCACTTCCTGCAATCCCGCGCCCCGCGCCTGAAGACCGCCGAGCAGCAAAGCCTGCTGGTCGAAATCACCCGCGACATCGACAACATCCATCTCGCCTGGGAGACAGCCATCCAGTTCCGCGACCGGCCCACCCTGGCCGGGATGCTGCCCGTCCTGTCGCTCTTCCATGATCTCAAGTGCAACTGGCGGGTCGCCTTAGCCTTGCTGCAAAGCGCTGAAAGCGCCCTCGACCCCGCCGATACCGACCTGTACGGCGCGTGGCTTTCACAGTTGGCTCTGGCTGCGTCGCGGGTCGATCAACCCGAATTGACCAAAGCCTATGCCGAGCGCTGCCTGGAACTGCTTTCCAAAGACCAGCCGTCTCATCAGGCCAGCATCGCCCGGACGCTGCTGGCCTTAAGCCATTCTGAAGGGCTGCGCGGCGCTTATGAGGAGGCCATTGTTCATCTGCGCGAGTCATTGGCGCTGCGCCAGCACTTGGGCGACGAATGGGATATCGCCCAGTGCTTCATGCGTCTGGGCAGTATGTATGGGCAGCAGGCGCAGTACGATGTCCAGCTTCGGGAGGCCGGAAAGGAAAATCTCAAGGTGCATCTGGAGCAGGCCCGCGCCATGACCGAGCAGGGCTTTGCCATCAGCCAGCGCCTGGGTGAGCAGTTCCTGACAGCCCGCTTCCAGACCGCGCTGGCCGTCATCACGCAGTTGGAGGGTCATGTCCAGGAGTCCGAGGATCTTCACCGTGCCAGCCTGACGTTCTACGAAGCCGTGGGCAGCCTGGACGGCCGCTGCATGGCAATGAACGGGCTGGGCGGCGCGGCCCATCTCCGCCAGGATTTTCGCCTGGCCGTCGCTTACTTTTCCGAGGCGCTGGCGCTGTCCCGGCAGATCGGCGCCCGCCAGTGGGAAGCCAACGCGCTGACCAATCTGGCAATCTGCTCGGTAGACCTCGGCGAACTGCGCCCCGCCCGCAGCTACTTCCAGCAGAGTCAGGCCGTCTTCCGTGCTCTGGGGCATGAGCAGTACGTCGCCATGATCCAGAGCGAAATCGACGACCTCACCGCTCAGATTCAAGCGGGCTGATTCAATGCCTGTGGAATGCCCTGGCCGTCCTTCGTGCTAATTCCCTTGCCCCGCCCAGAACGCCGAGATCGGGAACGCGGCTCCATGTCCGGGATACACCGTCGTGATCGGGTAGCCCTTCAGCTTCTCCACGCTGGCGGCCATCGCTGCCTTGTCATCCACCAGCGACCACACCGCCGGCTTGCCTGTGTTCCCCAGCAGATCACCGCAGAACAGATCGCCCTCCGGCGTCAGCAAACCCACATTCCCTTTGCAGTGCCCCGGCAGTTCGATCACGGTCGCGCCAAAACCATACGCCGCCAGATCATCGCCTCCCTTCAGCAGCACATCCGGCGTGAAGCGGTCGGCCTCCGGCAGCGCGAAGATCAGCCCGAAAATCGGCTTGAGGATCGGATTCGGCTGCTTGCGGTTGTAGAACATGTTCCCGTCTCGCCCCATGCCGATGTCATCGCCGTGCAGCGCGATCTGCGATCCGAACTTCCGCCGCAGATAAGCCGCGTTCCCACAGTGATCGAAGTCCCCGTGCGTCAGCACGATCAGCTTGAGGCGGCCAGGGGTGCAGCCCGCCCGTTCCAGCGCCGCCTCGACCGCCTGGCGCTGGCCGGCTTTAGCCGTGTCGATCAGGATGAACCCATCCTCCAGGTGGATCAGGTAGCAGTTCACCGAAATGTTCAGGACGAACGGCGTCGTAATGGTCTCGATCTTCATGGCAGGGTTTCCTCGCTCACTGGATGGATAGATTATATCCTGCTATACGAAGATCAGCGCAGTGGGGTTGTGATGTTCATCACAATCTGAAGTTTGGCTGATTGAAAGGAAACGAAAAAAGCCCGACCGAGTGAGGATGGGCAGGGTTTGGGGTAAGGAAGTG
>JAEUQZ010000256.1 GCA_016788965.1 Anaerolineae bacterium
GAAGGCATCCCCCAGACGATACTCGCGTACCTCCGGCGCCAGATACCAGCGTTCCAGTTCCTGACGGCCTTCCTCGGTAATGAAATAGACTTTGCGATCCGGCGCGTCGGTCGTTTCTTCGACCGCGTAATCCACCAGATTGGCGTCTTTGAGCCGGGCTAAGGTGCTGGCGATCTGCCCCTGTTTGACATCCCATTCGGCATTGACGACGAGGGTGAGCTGCTTGCCCATTTCGTAGCCGTGCATGGGATGCTGGTAGAGGAGCGCGAGAAGGGTGTGCTTGACCGACATAGAAATCTAACCACCGCGAGTCTAGTTTTCTAACAAAACTATACACCCAGTGTGTAGATTATGTCAAGCGACTGACGGATGGGCGGATTGAGCCGCCAGAAGCTCAAGTCAACCTCTCGGTGGCGTGATCGCTCCAAGATGGAGCGTTGGTCGAGCAGTGTGGGCGTCAGACGCGGTGGAAGGTCAGACGATGATTCCCGCGCAGCCGCAGCCGATGGTCATCAAGCCGCTGGACGACGAGGGACTCATCACAGCGATAACCCGACAAACTCACCTCGGCGATGAACGATTCCTGACCAGCGGCTTCGATGATGAGGCGGGTTCCGTCATCGATCACCTCGATGACTTCCGAGGTGAGGTAGTGGATGAGGATTCCCGGCTGAGGCTGCCATTCGAGGGGCAGGATCAGGCCGCGGCGGGCCGGCAGATGGAGCGCATGACCGCCGAACAACAGGATGCCGGCAGCGGAGACCGTGGTTTCTACGGGGTCGTCCTGGTAATTGTTGACGAACAGGAAGCTGCCATTTTCGCTCTCGGACAGGCGCACATCGGCCCAGTCGCTCAGGCTGAAGAAGGGCGGGCATTCCATCCGGTTTGCCATCTGGTGGAAGATGTCGAGGTCATCCAGGGTGTTGGCCGCCAGCGCCGCCCCCAGAACCATCACCCGACCACTGCCGAGTGCTTTGAGGAAGCCGGCCGTCTGCCCGTCAGCGGACGTAGCGAAGACCTGATCGAAAACTCCCGTGTAGGTTTCCAGGAACGAGACCGGAACATCGCGGTAGGCGAAGGCCTGGATGCGGGACGGCGTGAACGGCGGGGCGGACTGAAGGCTCTGAATGCCGAGGGCATCCTTCAGGATCGCGCAGGGCGCGTGGTCGAAGGTCTCCTCGCACATCCGCCCGACGAGGATCAGGCGGCCGCCCTGCCGCGCGTAGTCCACGAGTTTCTGCTGGACGGCGGCGTCACACTGCCTGTCCATCATCACCCAGAGGATCGGAGTCTGGGCCGCATCCAGCCGGGCGCGGGAGAGGTCAAGGGCGTCAAAGGGACGGTGAGTGAGCGCCAATCCACGCGCCAGGAAGTCGAACAGGATGACCTCGCGCTGGTGGGTCAGCACATCGGTGGCCGGACGGGTGAAGGCGTTGTTGACTTCGGTCATGAAGTCGTCCAGCATAAAGCCAATCGTGGCGACGGTCTTGGGGCGCGAGCGTATCCAATCCGAGCCATAGGCCTTCAGGACGCGAGACAGTGCCGGATAGCGGGCGTAATGGCGGCGCAGCGTGCCGTCTTTGCGGACGGGATGCCCCCAGTCATGGCGCTGCGTTGGGCTGAGTACGGGATCGTTCTCGCCATCGAAGAACAGGTAGTGGTTGATCGCCCGCATACCGCAGGAGAGGCACAGGCGGGTGTGCAGGTCGTAGAGCGAGGACTGCGCCCCGCCGAAATCCTGATTTCCGCCGGCCTGGAACTCGATGGAGAAGAGCGGCTGCTGCGGGATTTGCAGCGCCTTGGTCATCTCGTTGACCAGCAGCAGTTGGTGGAAATTGCCTTCGCCGATGAAGATCGGGTAGACATCGGTGGCGCTGACCATGCTGTCCAGCGCCATGACCTCGACCAACTGCGACAGGCCGATGGGGAAGGTCTTCCCGCCATTGCCGAAGCCGTGAATATTGGCGACCGGGGGAACCTCCATGCCGTAGGCTCTGGCGCGTTCCCATAGAAATGCCGCATAGTCGCGCAGGTAGGCGCGGTAGAAGCGGCGGTAGTCTTCGATCACCAGGGCGGCGTGAGGCGGCTGCGGTTGGGTGATCTGCGCGTGGAGAAACTCGGTCAGGTCGGCGGCGGGGTAAGGCTGGGCGAGGCGTTCGCCGTAGGTACGCTGAAGATAAGCAGCGAAACGCGCCAGGGTATCGGGGTTGATGTCCACGATGTTCCTGACCCACTGGATCATGCCCATTTCGTTGTCGAGCTGAATCAGCAGGATTCTGCCGCCGCGCGTGATCTGGCGCGGGGCCAGCACCTCGAACACGGCCTGATACCAGCCCTCGACGCAGGCCAGAAAGTCAGGGTGAAGATAGCTGGTGATGTTCTGAACGCTGCCATCCTGGGCGACGAAGGCGGCCCGGGGATACTGGCTGAAGACCCAGGGCGGGATACCCTCGTTGATGGTCTCCGCCATGATGTAGGGGCCGGGGCGGGCGATGATGGAGAAGCCCATCTCGGCGGCCAGATCAAGAAAGCCGGCCAGATCGCGCATGGGATGGGTGTGACCATCCAGATCAGAAAGCCCCGGTTCCGGTTGATGCCAGAGCCAGGGGATATACGCGGCGACGGTGTTGAATCCAGCCGTTCGCAGCAGGTCGAGGCGCTGTGCCCATTGATCCCTGGGGGCGCGGAAGTAATGGAACTCACCTGCTTGAATGAAGAGAGGTTGACCGTCGAGCCAGAACTGGCCGTCTTCTACATGAAATGGTCTCATGGCGGATTCCTTCAGGTCTCTTTCTCTTCGCCTAATCGATACCGTTCCGCTTGTACCCTGAACATGCTGGCATACTCGCCATTGTGCGCCATCAACTCATCATGACTGCCAACCTCGATCAGCCGGCCCTGCTTCAGCACCAGGATTTTCTGCGCCATCTGAACCGATGACAGACGGTGAGTCACGAAGATGGTTGTACGGCCTTTCGTCAGTTCGGCAAAACGGCTGTAGACCGCGTTCTCGGCAAACGCATCCAGCGCCGCAGTGGGTTCGTCGAGGATCAACAGGGGAACATCGCGCATGAAGGCACGCGCCAGCGCGATGCGCTGCCATTCACCACCGGAGAGGTCCTTGCTGTCCTCATAAAAGAGACGACCAAGTACAGTTTCGTACTGGTGGGGCATGGCGTCGATCATCTCTGCCGCGCCACCCATATCAGCCGCCTGACGGATGCGTGCCAGGTTGTCAAGTTCGGGCAGATTGCCAAAGCCGATGTTCTCTCGGACGGTCAGTTCGTAATGGCGAAAGTCCTGGAAGATGACACCGATCTGTTGATGGTAGCGCTGCGGATCCACCTGGCGCAGGTCACGCCCGCCAATGCGGATCGTCCCCTCGCTGGGGTCATACAGGCGCGTGAGCAGTTTGACGAGGGTGGTTTTCCCGGCACCATTTTCCCCGACCAGCGCCACCGTTTCGCCCGGTTGAATGCTGAAAGAAATATCCTTTAGTACAGCCTGCTCGTTCCCCGGATAACGAAATGTCACCTGATCGAACTGTATGACTCCGGTGAGGTCAGCCGCTGCGCCAGCCGACTCCGGAGAACGCGCCAAAGCGCCTGCTACAGCGTCGGGGGAGAGGTCGAGAAACTTGAACAGGGTTTGCAGATAGATGGTGTTTTCAGCGAAAAAGCCGCTGGTATTGGCAAATGAAAGCAGGCTGTCGCGGCTGCGCTCGGCTGCCTGAAAGATGAGCGCGACGCTGCCCAGGCTGATGGCCCCGACCAACGCCTGTATGCCAGCATACGTCCAGACAGACGCGATGCCCGCTGCCATGATCATGTTCAGCAGCAGCAGGGTTGTTTCCTGCGTCACGATGAGTTTGGATAGGGCTGAAACCAGCGTCTGACTGGCCTTATCCATGCGCCCGATGAGGTACTCGTGAAGTTGGAACAGGCGGATTTCCTTCATCGAATCGCGTTCGCCCATCAGCCAGGCCAGGTAGTATTTCAGGCGCTTGACAGGCACATCCGTCAGATAGAGGTTGGCCTTCTGGCGGGTAAAATAGGCAACCCCGATCAGGCGTGGCAGCGCCGTCACGAGTACGATGATGGGCAGCCATAGGTTGAACTGTCCCAGCAGGCTGAACAAGGCCAGCGCCGTCACGGTATCTCGAATGAGCGAGATGAATTGAAACGAAACATTCGACGCGCGATAAAGCTCGTCCTTCGCCACCGTGAACAGATCGTAGAAAGCCGGACTCTCGTAGAAGGCCATATCCAATGTGGCGGCCTTGGTGAACAGCAGCCGCCGGATATGGTTATCGGCCTTCACATCCAGGAGTTGACGCAGCTCCATATTGAGACCATCAGTAATCTGCCCCACGATCCAGATGACCACATAGAACGCCACGGGCAGCAGCATGGGCCAGATGCGCGGATCATCGGCGGATGTGATTCCTTGTCCTGCCGCTGCGGTGATGCCGTCGATCAGCAGCTTGCTGATCCAGACATGCAGCGGAGTCATCAGGGCGCTGAACAGCACCAGTCCCAGCGTCAGAAGCGTGAGCCTCCGGTCGGCCTGCCAGGTCAAAGAAAGGGCGCGCAAAAAAAGACGTGGGACGAGAATGGCCTGTGCGAATGTGGTCCGGTTCAGCATATGATGCGTAGTCCTCTGGCATTCGCCTGCCTCATGAACTATTCAACACAGTTACGGGGCAATCTATTCAGTTGCCTTACGCATTCTCCACTTGTACCTTCACACGCTTCGTGAAGTTCAGGACACCCAGCGCATCCTGAATAGGGGGGCTGTGGGTATACACATCCCAGATCAGACCGCTCAGGACATTCTCGACCATCAGCATGGAGCAGCCTTTGTCGATGCCGTAGAGCGCCGTGCTGTACCAGGGCGGATCGACCGCGAGGCTGTAGGCGTCAAAGAAACCATAGCGTCCCCAGGTCTGGGGATGCTCCTGGTAGAGGTAGTCGATCATCTCCAGCGCGAGATCGGGCACGAAGGGCAGCGACGAGATCGCGCCGTAGATCGATACCGTGCCGGCATGGTAGGGGGTGTGCAGGGAAGGCGTACTGCCCGCCACCTCGTACCCCCAGGGGCTGTCTCCCGCGCTCAATCCCCAACTCTGGGCGTGATAGGTTTTGAACTGGCCGGCGTGGTCTATGCAGAACTGGCGGTTTGCCAGCGTCGCCAGCCGGGTGTTGGCGAACCAATCGATGCCGTCGGGATCGAGGTAGCTGGCGGTATCCAGCCAGGCCTCGCTGAACTGGTAGGCGAACAGGTTGCCGCCGGGGTTGACGATGATGTCCTGCCCCTGGAAGGGGCGGCGGTCGCGCCGGAAACCCTGATAGAGGCGGCGGGCCAGCGACGGCTCGACATTGCTGCCGGCCACCCGCGGCCGCGCGTCGAAGGTCTGCTCGACCTCCATCAGCAGGCTGGCCGGACGTCCCCCGATTTTGGAGACCACCTCCGGCACGACGCCCTCGTTCTGCCGCAGCAGCGCCATCAGAATGTGCAGCGGGTCGATCTGGCTGTGACCGACCTCGCCAGCCAAGCCCTGCGCCGCGATCAGCGCCTCCTGAGCCTTGTTGGTATAGCGTTTCAGATCCATCGGTTTCATCCCCCACCTGCGGTTTTCACGTCCAGTGTATGCCCCCGCCATCAATTCTTCATTAGAATTTCGCATACCCCGCGTTGGAGCCAGGGGCACTTCATCTCTTGATGCGGGCGTCTCGTGGGGTGTAGACCCAGGAGCTTGACGTGTCAAGCCCCTACGGGACGCGGTAGGGGTTTGGCGTGCCAAACCCATTTGCCTGAACCTTGAACTGCCCTGTGTTGGAGCCGGGTGCATGGCATTCTTGGGACAAAAATCGGATTATGTGATGGTCTTTCATGAATGGACTCGGATATCGCGTGGTCTTTTGTCCCTTCAGTGGACATGGCTTTTCGGCAGCCAGATCACTTTAGTGTCTGGCGGCGCAAACCGACAATCCGCCCTAACTTGAAATCCGCCGCGTTGGAAGCCTTCGCTGCTGCGACCCGCCTCATCCTGCGCTATACTCCGTCCCTATACTCTGGAACAACCGTCCCTTAACACTATGCCCAACAAGCTCTTCATCTCCTATCGCAGCCTGGATTCCGCCAAAGTCGATGCGTTGGTCGCCCGATTGCGTTCCCTCAAGAACGCCGATGGTTCACCTCGCTATGAGACCTGGCAGGACAAGACCAGCATCCCCGTCGGTCACGATTGGTGGAAGGCCATCGTCCAGGCCATCATTGACTGCGATGTCTTCGTTTACATGCTCTCATCCGACTCAGCCCAAAGTATCAACTGCCGCGCTGAACTGAGCTACGCCCGTAAGCGCAACCGACCGATCATCCCGCTTGTACTGGAAGGCGAGTTTGACTTCAACTCGAAAACTGGCAGAAATGACATCGCCTATTGGGAAGCTATCCCGACTGAACTGAACGATGGAAGGTTTCAGTTCCTTTTCTATGAAGGCGTGTCTTTCGTCGAACAGCTTAATCAGGCTGTAGACCGCCTGCTGGCAGAAGGATTTCGTGATTTATACGCTCCTGAGCCACCAGATCCTCGTCATGTCGATGATCCCAGTAACGATGCAACGGTGATCTACAAACAGGCTGTCGATTTTGCGCTGAAGATGGAACTCGCCGCGGCACAGCGATTATTTCGCAAACTCTTCGATTGGCGCGACCGGCGCTTCGGCAACGACTCCGGCGAATGGATCGAACTTCTGCAGATGTATGAAGAACTGGTTCGCCTCGATGAACACATAGCTACTCAATACCAAATTCCAGAATTGCTCGAAGCGTATTTGAATCACTTTCCAAAACGTTTCATCGAGATTTTCGATCCGAAAGAGTTCAAACGCCGCTATGGAGAAAACGCTATTTCGCCGCCCGATCCCACTCAAGCAGCCACCCAGCGTGCCCGTGCCTTCAACGGCAAACGCAACCAGGATTGGGAACCCTACATCGCCACCTTTGCTGACCTCCCAATTCCTGACCTGCCTTTCTGTTTGGTTCCCGTGGGGACCTTCAACATGGGCAGCGACGATGGTAAAAAAGACGAACAACCCGTTCATCACCAGACCATCCCCCAGCCCTACTGGATTGCCCAGTACCCCGTGACTAATGCCCAGTGGAAACAAGCAGTGGCCGCCGGAGCTGTCAAGCAACCGCACAAGATCGGGGATGCCTTGAAGTGGTACAACGATCCGGCCATGAGCGCCGCGCCCGTGGTCGGGATCGACTGGTTCATGGCGCGGGATTTCGCCGCCTGGATGGGCTGCCGCTTACCGACCGAGTTAGAATGGGAATACGCCGCCCGAGGCGTGGAGAG
>JAEUQZ010000257.1 GCA_016788965.1 Anaerolineae bacterium
GGACTAGCATCACAAGCGGCTGGCAGCGTATCCGCTGCTGCCAGAGGGTTAACGGAATTCACCAGATTGAACGTCGAACTGCCCAGTGTCGCGAGACCCGCGCCATAGGCCATATCGAAACTGTCGCTGAGAATCGATGTAGATTCTAGCCCTTGTGGAGACGTAGAGAAATCGAAGAAGGGCAGATCAATAGCACGCGTCTGGAGGTAGTCCTGGATCGAGTCGACGGTCAGACTACTTACCCCATCGAATATCACCATTCCCGCATTGGTATTCGAGATCATCAGGGCGACCATGCCGGTGACATGGGCTGCCGCTGCCGAAGTGCCATTGAAACCAGAGCCGTCAAAGCAGTCGAACGCATTCGCTGCCAGGCCAGCAACAGACACATGCGATGGCCCAACAAGATCGGGCTTCACCTGGTCGCGTGAAAACGGCCCACTGACCACCGGGGCTGCGCCACCTGTTCCGAACACCGGCCCATTGGCGCTGTTGGGATCCAGCGGGAAACGAGCGAAACCATCAGTACACACGGCTCCTACCGCGATGGCATCCGGTGAATCCGCCGGTCGTCCAATCGTTCCGGCAGAAGTCAGCACGGACGAGCCAGTAACTCCCGCCGCGTTGATCGTGCCCTGCCCCGCGACCTGAATCTGAACAATCACATTGCCCGGATCGCCCACAAAGCCATTGACGACGAGGTTGACGTTGCAGCCGCTCACGCAGCTTCCAGCCGGAACGGTATAGGTTTGACGCGGTGGGCCAACACGCGGCGAGCCTCCCGTGCGAATCGTCTGATTCAAGTCACCAGTCAGACTGAGGCCAAAGTTCTCCAGGGTCGCGCCGTTCAGTGTATTCGACCAGTCATTCCAACTGACGTGGATAGTATCGCCTGCGAAGACCTGCATTGGGACGCTGGAATTGGTGCCATTCCAGTTCAGCGTTACATACCGACCGCGGTTATTCCCGGCGCTGACAATGACGGTGCGTCCTGCACTACGCGCATTGGTAATCGCCGTATACACACTGTCGATGCCGTACAACGCGCCGCCGCCCGTGCCATCGCCGGGGCTGATCGATGCCCCCAGATCCATCGTAATCAAGATGATCCTGATTGGATTGGTATTGGCGGTATTGATCGCAGAGGCCAGGGTAGCCGCGTTTGTGGCCTTATACATGTAAACACGGGCGCTGGGGGCAACATCACACAGAACTTCGACCACACGCATACCGTGATTGGTGTCCGTCGGCAGAGTTGGGCCACCAAATACCACAGACTGATTGCCTAAGCAAGCATGTTCGGTCGTGACTGGAGCGTTAAAACCCGTGTCGATCACGACGATGTCTACACCTGAACCCAGCACGGGCGTACTGGCCGCATGCCAGGCCGATGCGCCGATCACATCCATACCAGCAGTTGCAGTCGGGCCGGTCGGCGCTTCCAGCGGCCCAGCAATGAAACCATTCTGACTAGCCGTAGAGACGGCACGAGACGGCAGCTCCACCAATCCAATTTCGGGACGGTTGACCAGAGTAAGCAACTGCTCAAGTGTCACCTGAACGGTCAGCCGAACACTGAATGATTCGCGGACAATACCGCCTGCCGACTGCACTTCAGACGCAATCAACGCAGCGTCGGTTTCCGAGCGCGTCCACAGAATGACTTCCAGCCGCCCCTGTTCATCCAAAGCCACAAAGTGCGATGCGGCAGAAGCGCCGACCGCCGCCGGATCATCTGTGGATACCAGCATCAGCATTTCCTGGAGCGGAACCGGCAGCTTCTGCAGAGCTTCAGTGGTCAGTACAGGCGCGGCTTCAACAGTGGCCTCGACCGTCACCTCGGGTGTCGTTTCAACCGTGGCTTCAGCCGTGACCTCAGCCTCGACAGTGGCTTCGGGAGTAACTTCAGCCGTCGGAAGCAGCGGCTCAATCGTCGCGGCTTCTATAGTCGGCGCTGGGGGTGGCGCATCCAGGCGTGTGACAACAATATCATCGTAAGCCACAGCTGTGGTGCTGGCCGCACCGGTTCCGAAACTCAACCCACTGGCCCCATCTAGAGTGAGACCCGTCACGGAAACAGGAGCGAACTCGTCCACTTTGGCCGCGACGACATAGCCGGGAACCAGAACCTGCACCGTCCGCCACGCTGCAGCGAACGGAACCGCAGGATCGATGGGGACGCCAGCCGATTGACCGACCAGCACGGAATCCTGGAAGAGGTTGAGCGAACCAAATGCATCGATTTCGATCAAGAACTGATGACTAGAAGCAGCGAAAGCCACACGCGCAGTGCCGCCCTGATCCACGCGAACTTTGAACACAAGGCTGAAATACGGCCAGTTCACGGCCTGAAGCAGCGCATTTTCCTGTGGCATAGCCGTACTCAGGAATGCGTTGGCGTCTTCTGTCAGAATCGCCCAGTTGGGGGTCAGCAGCCAACCCGTTGTCTCGCCATCCTGAAAATCTTCAATGAATTGATCGAGTTGAGGAGCAGGCGTCGGAACAACCTCGGTTGGGACAGGTGTGACATCCGCCTGAGTCGGTTCCCCGGTAGGCTCAACCGTCGGTATGACCTCGGTAGGAATCTCGCTGGGCGCATCCGTCGGAATTTCAGGCGGCGCTTCAGTCGGCGCGGCGGTCGGGGTAACTCCGGCGTCGGTTGGAATCTCTGTCGGCACATCGGTGGGTTGCGTTGGCTCCGGCGTTATCTCCTGCGCCGAAGTCGCGCCGATAGCCAGCAAAAGGCTCAGCACCAGTACCAGTCGTAGTGTGTGCTTCAGGATGAACACAGAAGCAGGCTGCCGTACCGAACGCATAGGACCTCCAAAACGTATCCAACACCAAGCGCGAGACCGAGATCTAGGCGCACGAGAATGACCACAGGGTTGAGTCTCTCATCATTATCGCCGCATTAGTGGCAGAACAGCATTGAGACTCTTCATTCATGTACTTTACCGTGAGACCCATCAAAAGGTTACGCGAATTCTGGAAAAGAATTTGGTAGGAACAATTTCCTAGCGCGTCGATTGTACGTCAACCATTCGCAGCAAAGCAGATAGACGCAAGTGTGTCGAGACTGTACGTGTAGGCCTCAAGGTTCAGTGAAGCCAGCTCTTGCAAGCCAGCACACCAGAACTTGGCATTGGCCGTACCAAACTTGAGTGGAAAGCTCATTATGCGGTAGTGACCATACCAGTCGGTATCATTGATTGCCTGGATGTCTTTGGCAATCTGATCTTCCGTGAGGCGGTACGGGTTATTTGCCAGGAAGACGGGAAGGCTCTCGCAATCCGCGCACACGCGCAGAAACGAGGATGCCGACCCCTGATCAGTGAACTCAAAATCGGGGCCAGGTTCGCCTAGCCATACCAGAACATGTACCTGTCTATCCGTAAAGACCAGCAGCTCTGGACGAAAATAAGTGACAGAGCCTCGCGCTTCGCTTTCGATACTCCAGACTCGGTCATCAGAGAGCTTTTTCAAATGGTCTACGACTGCCTGCTGATCGCCGACGGTGAAGGAGTTGAATAAACTATCGTAACGAAAGCCTAATTCTTGAATCATCTCGAACGGGTCGGCGTTCAGGGCATCGGCAAGTTTGATTTGCTGCGCGTTCCGCTGAATTTGAATAAACACGAAGCCCAAACTGATTGAAAGAAAGATCGCTCCAGCAGCCAGTATCACGACAATGTTACGCAGTCGGGTTAGTAGGTGCGGGGGAAGTTCGCTCCAAGTTTCGGAAGTCCTGATCGATGACTGGATAAGTGCGGGCAAACTGATGAAGCTAACCAGAAGCACCCCTTGAAAAGCTTGATTATAGGTAGGGAATACCAGTAATGGGACCGAAACAGCAACTAACACCAGAGCCAAATATCCAGTCAAGATAAGCATCCCAGATGGTTGTGGACGAATCAAAGTAACCGCCACCATGCTGACCCAGATAACAGGAAGCCACATAAAAAGATCGGCTACCACAGGAAGAGACAGCAGCATCGTCTGAAGAGTTCTAGCTTTCGAAGCCACATTTTCTACAATCAACCACGGATTCTCCCATACTATCCGCAGCCATTCATCTCGCAAAACCTGGTGATAATTGGGACTATCGATGCGCGTATCAGGATTAATCAATTCGCTGTGAATCGAGGCTACGTTGTCGCGCCAACTGATGTTGTACGGGTTGCTGACATACCCCAGGCTCAGGTACAGGGAATGCCCTTCACCGTGCATGGCAATCCGCGTGTCTGCATAGGGCTGTTCAAACGTAATGGCGAAAATGGCACGCACACCATAAGGGATCGCAATCACCACAGCAACAACAATGATCACACCCTCAACGACTCGAAGGGCAAACCTACCCGCCGTAGCTCGCCACTTCATTGGATCACGGATCAAATATCGAAGCACAAGAGCAATAAACACTGCGGCGCCAATCATGACGGCGCCGGATGAATAAACGATCAAGGTAGCTTCATGACGGATGAACTGGCCGACACCTACAAGCAGGCCAATCGCTGCCGAATACAACAACACGGACATCCAACTGCGCTGGGCGAGTCCCAACGCACCCAGAAAAACGGCCATGACAATAACACTGTGCGTCGAACCCCAGAGGCTCCCGAAGGCGTTGTAGCCTGGAAGCAATGCCGTCATGCTCAGCGTTAGAGCAATCGTGCCTCCAATCGATACGGACAGCGGGACGATGGGCAGCAAAAAAACGAGTCCAGTCAAAAGTGTGAAGCCCCAGACAATCCCGTAGATTGTGGTGTCATCCACGTGAAAGTTGCCACCCGTAAGGCTGCGACCAACAGAGGCTATCAGTGAAACCGCCATCGGCCAACCCGGATCATAATAGCCGCTGGAAATCTGATTGAGAGGGAGCAAACGGCTGGGGGTTTCCGGAGTGTAGGCCATCAGGATGTGGCCTTCGTTCGCCGCACGTACCGTGTTTCGCACAACCCAGAAGGTATCGGCAAAAGAATTCGATTCCACGGCTTTGAGATAACCAACGGAATAAGTCACAACACAAAGCATCAGGAAAACAATTGCACGAATCAGCAATTCAACTCTGGGAGTCCCCAGGCGAGAAATCCATGTCGAACTCGTGGCAGTTGCAGATTTCATGTAAGATGTATTCCTGGCAAGGATACGTAATCGATACCCCCAAATGGGTTATTGCCAAGCATCATACCGCCGAACAAGCTTGTTGACGAGATGTCTCCGCACAGGTTCGCCACCGTAAAGGATGCGACTATTCCAGTGGAGTAGTCTATGGCATCATTGTTCTATCCTCTACGGAGTCTCTTCTTTGACACGAGTAGCCTGGCTCCTCAACCACACCACCCTGCGCGATGTCGAATTGCCTGTCCTCCGCGGATTGGGGCTAGAAGTCTATACCAGCAAGCTGCTGCCTGAACCTCTAACCCATGATTTCCGCAATCAATCCACCGACTATGGCGACGATCAGCATTCCACTTTACCGCCCGCTGTGTTGGAACGGCTAAATCGGTTCCGCTTTTATGAAGAACCAATCACATCGGAAATCGCTGCTCTTTTGAACGACCATTTCGAGGTCATCATCTGTTCACAGTATCCCCCTTTGTTGAGAAAGATCATTCACCACTACCGAGGGAAAATTGTCTTACGGGCCTTTGGTTTTCTAGGGAATCTCAGCTACGGAGAATATTACGCGCGGCGGGAAAACCGCGATGTTTTAGAGGGCATTCATCGAGCCGGAGATCGGTTCTGGTTCGCGCCGTTTTATCGTTCCGTAGCAGCTCACGAATCGGACATCTTCGCCGAACGCGCTATCATGCTGCCCATTGGCCTGCCCGAACGAATCCTACGTCTTCAAGGAACCTGGAAAGGCGATAACCCGCGCACACTGTTCATCTGTCCGTCCATCCGAACCGATCCCTACTACCACGGCCCTCAGTACGCCACCTTCAAGGCCAGCCTGGGAAGCATCCCGCATGTGATTGTCGGTCGGCAGGAAGTCCCTGTGGACGATCCCAGTGTCGTCGGTTTCGTCACGAATGAACGCTATCAGGGCTATCTTCAAACGATGCGAGTCCTGTTTTATCCTGGGCAGGAACCGCGCCATATTCAGTATCATCCCATCGAAGCGGCCTTGATTGGAATGCCTGTCGTCTATCTGCGCGGCGGCCTTGTACATGAATTGGCGGGAGGTGGAACGCCCGTCGGCAGCGCAGGTAGCTACGCCGAAGCGAAGGAACAGATTGAGCGAATCATGGTGGGAGATGCGGACTTCATCACTCAGGTTTGCCGGTCGCAGCAGACCATCCCCCGTACATTCATGCCAGATTACGTCCGAGGTGAGTGGGAGCGACTGTTCATCCCGGCAGTGCTGGACATGGCTCTCATACATACACCTGCAAATTCATCGTGGCCGACGAATTCAGTCGGCACCCCGTCATCTTCCCTCACGATCAAACTACGCCGTTTCCCGTTGACCCGCAAGGCACTCAACCTCTTTAGTGATCTATGGTGGCTGTCGAGCAGGTATGTCCGAGCGGCAGTCAAACAGCGTCGCCTGCGCCCCAACCGCACGGGGATTGGTCTGGTGTTCAGGCACTCCCGGTTGGGGCGCTGGCTGCCATAGTCTTTCACTACGCCCCTATGATATGATGTCTCCGCGCGAATGAAAGGGAACCATCCCAGAAGTTTCTATGTCCAATCCTGTATCCATCTACGAAGCGGAAGATAACCGCATCAGACGCAACCTGCTGGCGCATATCCGCTATGCTCTTCAATATCGTGCATTCTTTGTGTATTGGGTCCGTCGGGGACTGATTACCCGATACAGCCAGACGAGTGTTGGCTTTCTATGGGCCATCTTTCAGCCGCTGCTCTCCAGCCTGGTTTACCTCATCGTCTTTTCGGTTGTGGCGCGTGTCTCGACAGAACCCGTTCCCTACCCGCTCTTCATCGTAACCAGCCTCGTCCTTTGGAGCTACTTCAACCGCATCGTCTTCAGCGGCGCGGCCTCCATTATCGGCAACCTCGACATCATTACACGGGTACAGTTTCCTCGTGAATTCCTTCCCCTGAGTGTCGCTATCGAGGCTGTGGTCGATCTACTGTTCGGGATCATCATCATCGCTATCTTCTTCGTGATCTATCAACATCCCATAACGCCGTTCATCTTGCTGGCGATTCCCATCTTTGCCATCCAGACGATGCTGGCGCTCGGTCTCGCCTTTTTCCTGGCTGCAATGTCCACCATGATCCGCGATTTGTTCCAGGTGCTGCCCATATTGCTGCAGCTCCTGTTGTACGTCAGTCCCGTCCTTTATCCGCTGGACATCGTGCCGGGGAGTATCCGTGCGCTGTA
>JAEUQZ010000258.1 GCA_016788965.1 Anaerolineae bacterium
TCCATTGCATGGAGAGGGGAAAATGAGCGGGCAGACAGCGTGCATCCTGGACACAGGATGCTCCCGAACAAGAACACACTACCGGGCGGTCAAAGCGCCGCCCTGAGCGAGCTATACAGAGAACCGAGGGAAAAGCAATCATGGGTGTCATCACCAGTTCAAACACGACGGTAGCCGTCCGCGCGACGAATGAACGGCCACAGCGGATGCCGCTGCTCCTGCAGATCAGCACGATGACCTGGCGCAGCCTGGTCGTGGCGTTCCGCACCCCGGCGGCGATCATTCCGGGCATCATCATCAGCGTGTTCTTCCTGTTCGTCTACCAGGCGTCGCTGAGCGGCGCGGCGAACTTCTTCCTGCCGGGACAGAGCTATCTGGCTTTCATCCTGCCCGTTTCGATCATCAGCTCGTCGCTGAGCGGGGCAGGACTGGCCGGGGAGAGCATCGTCCGGGACATCGAAAACGGCTACTTCGATAAACTCCTGCTGACGCCGATCAGCCGGGCGGCGCTGCTGCTTGGCCCGATGATCGCCGGGGCAGTGCTGCTGGGCATCCAGACCGTGATCGTCCTCGGTGTCGGCCTGCTGCTCGGACTGGAATCGGCCACGGGCGTGGGCGGGATGCTGGTGCTGCTCGGTCTGGCGCTGCTGCTCGGCGCGGGCTTCAGCGGCTTGACGGTGGGTGTGGCGCTGCGGACGGGCAGCGGTGCAGCGACCCAGGGCGCTTCCTTCCTGTTCTTCCCGCTGACGTTCCTCACGGCGACGTTCGTGCCCGTCAGCCTGCTGAGCGGGTGGATCAAGACGGCCGCGGTCTACAACCCGATCACCTACATCCTGGAAGCGATGCGTTCGGTGCTGCTGACGGGCTGGGAGGCCGACATCCTGCTGCGCGGGGTGAGTTCGGCGCTGGTGCTGGGCGTGATCCTGTTCGGGTTCGCGCTGCTGAGCCTGCGCTCACGGACGCGCCGCCGCTAAACCCGGCCCGGCTGAAGTCGGTTTTTACAGGGCGATCCGGTGCGGGTCGCCCTTTTTTGTGTTGGGGTGCATTAAGAAAGGGTTGATAGTTTATAGTTCATAGTTGATAGATCAATGCCAGATGGCGGAAATGTCGTCATTGTCGTCAGTGACAGTGAAGCGGGATCGCCAGAACAGGCGAAAAGTCCGAAATGTCGTCCAAGTCGTCCATGCCGGACGGACAAATTGGGACAAATGGCGGCAATTTCGGCAATGGCAAAATGGCAATTCTGTGCCAGGAGGTGGGTGGCGAAACAGGCGTAAAAGCGCCATTTTGTGACACATCCCCATCTGCTGGACTGATCCACACGGGAAGAATGCCCGGTTTTGTGGCGGCAATGGCGGACACGCCACCCACGCCATTCTGTGTCAGGGAACGGGGCGTCCGGCCCGGATCACCGTCGCAAAATGCTGCAAAACCCGCAGATGCTCCAAATGCAAATCCGCGAAAAGTTGCAAATGTTGCAGTTGCAACTGCGTGAATTTTGCAACAACGATGGGGGCATATCGTTGATCGTTCATCGTTTGTCGTTGATGGCAAAATACAGATTCATCCCCGATGTGACCCTGCGTAATCCCACGATAGCACAAAATGGGACAGAAAGGGTGACATTTTGGAAAACCATTTGGTGTCTTAAGGATGTTTGTATAATGCGAGGGTATGGAGCGTGGTGGCTGAGGGAAGAAGGTTGGAACAGGGTTTAGGGGTTGGGGATTGGGTGTTAGGGAATACGAAGAAGTGACCTGCGAGCGTCTGGCGGGAGGGCTTGACTCTCCCGCTGCTGGAGGGTGCATCCTATCCATAAGCCAAGCAGGAGGTATGCCGATGCTGACGAAACTTGACCTCAAGAAGGAACTCAAACATCTCTACCAGCCTACCGCCAAAGACTTCACGCTCATCGATGTGCCGCCGATGAATTTTCTGATGATCGACGGCGCGGGCGATCCCAACACGAGCCAGGTGTATCAGGACGCGGTGCAGGCGCTTTACAGCGTCTCGTATACGCTCAAGTTCGCCATCAAGAAAGTGCGGCAGATCGATTATCCGGTGATGGCGCTGGAGGGGCTGTGGTGGACGCCAGACATGCAGACGTTCAGCGTCGAACGCAAAGGCGAGTGGTTGTGGACGATGCTGATGATGCAGCCCGCGCCCGTCACGGCCGAGGATGTGGCGGCGGCGCTGGATGAAGTCCGCCGCAAGAAAGGGCTGGCGGCGGTAGATCGGCTGCGCTTCGAGGGGTTCCACGAGGGGCTGGCGGTTCAGATCATGCACATCGGATCGTATGCCGATGAAGCGCCGACGCTGCGGCGGCTGCATGAGGAGTACCTGCCTGCTCACGGCTACGCGCCGACGGGCAAGCATCACGAAATCTATCTGAGCGACCCGCGCCGCTCGCCGCCAGAGAAATGGAAGACGGTGCTGCGCCAGCCCGTTCGCAAGGTGGGATGAGCGAAAACAGGCGGATCGAGTAGGTCGCTCCGGCCTGTTCCTAATCGCTGCCGACGGGCGTCGCGGTCGGCGTGGGGGTTGGAGCAGACGCAGCAGGCAAAAAGTCAAACTGATAAACCGAGATGGAACCCCCTCCCGGATCCAGGATGGCGAGCTGCTCCAACGAGCGATCCGTTCGCAGGCGGTAAAGTACTTTATTATGCAACACCAACAGTTCTTGTGAATCTGGCAGCCATCGGATCTGCGCTATTTCACAGATCGGATCGCTGAGCTGCGTTTCTTGACCAGTTGTCACGTTGATGGACATTACCACTTCACAATCGGCATCGGTAGAGTGCCGGATGAAGGCAATCCTCTGACCGTCGGGAGACCAGTCTGGAAAGTTATTCGTGTTGACAGTGTTGGTTACTTGCGTTGTGCTGCCGTTGCTGAGATTGATGATAAAGATCTCTGCGGAACCATTACGGCTGGAGGTGAACACAATGCGCTGGCTATCTGGCGACCAGGCTGGTGCAAAGTCCAGGCGTGGGTGGTTGGTGACATTGATGAGATTACTCCCATCCGTGTTAATCACATAAATCTCATGACCCTGGGTAAATGCAAAGCGGGTTCCATCCGGCGACCAGGCAAAACCTAATCCAACCTGCAACTGCTGAGTAACTTGTACTTCACCTGTTCCGTCCGCATTTCGGATATAGATATCAGAATCAGAGGATGATCTAGTTGCAACAAATGCAATGCGCGTCCCGTCCGGCGACCAGCTTACATAGCGGCTCCCCGCATTGGCGGTCAGGCGTGTCTGTTGACCGGTGCCCAATGCCAACCGATAAATATCTCCATCCCAACTAAAGATCACCGTGCCATCCAGCGCGCTATGGCCGACGGGCGTCACGCTCGGTGTGGGGGTGGGTGAGCCAGGAGCCGATACGACCTGGAGCGTGCCTGTATCACTCGCATAGGCAAGCTGGCTGCCGTCGGGACTCCAGGCAATCGAGGTGGTCAGCAATGGGGGCCGGGCGTAGCTGGCGAGTTGCTGGCCTGTGGCAAGGCTCCACACTCGGAGTGTGCCATCGACGCTGGCGCTCGCCAGATATTGACCATCGGGACTGAAGGCGACGGCAGTGATGTAATCGGTGTGGCCTGTGTACGTTGCAACGAGAGTTCCAGTATTCGCATCCCGGACTTCAACCTTGTTCACTGTGGCATCGGGTTTGGAGGCTCCCAAAGCAATCCTGCTGCTGTCTCGACTCCAGGCGACAGGAATGACGCCAAAGTCAACTGAGAAATCAACCAATGGGGGGCCCAAACCGGCCGTATAAACAGACACATATCCCGGCACTTTGCCAACCACAACTTTAGAACTGTCGGGACTCCAATCGACTCCGAACGCATCCCCCACATTCTGTAGAGCGATCTGCTCATGCGAGAGGCTGCTCCAAACAATCAGGGTGCGACGAGGAAAGAGAGCCGTTCCTGTCGCAGCAATTCTCGTACCGTCTGGACTCCAGGCAACCTGCCTGATGTAGGCATCAAATCCAGTTAGTTCACCTAGATAGGACGCGGTATAGGCATCCCAGACGATCACCTTGCCGTCATCGCCGCCAGACACAATCTGGGTGCTGTCGGGACTCCAATCGACCGACATGATATCGGTGGTGAGGTCGGGGAAATCACGGATAAGCTGATTGTTGGGGTCACGGATTTGGAGCAGGCCGTTCGTGCCGCTCACGGCGATGTGCCTGCCATCGGGACTCCAGGCGACGGCAATGATGCCATCGACTTGGGCGGCAGCCGGGATCAGGCCGATGAGCAGCACGAGGGCAAGGATGGGGAGGAGACGTAGAGGGTTCATGATTTCCTCGGCGCGAGGTTCACGCGATATCAGGGCGATATAGGGCTGGGTGCGGTCACAACCGGCGAAGGGGCGACGGACAAGGTATTCCCAACGTTGTAAGCAATGTCCTGACCATCACGGCTCCAGGCGATGGATGTAACTGGAGTGCCGATCACCCATTGAGTCACCAGCACGCGATTTTCCGTATCCCAAATCTCGATGGCTCCCCCGGCATTTCCAACTGCCAATAAATTGGCTGTCGGATGCCAGTCCAAACACAGAATCTGCGTCGCAGATTCAAGAGCCGGGCCGCTCGTTCCAAGGACCCTGCCGCTTCCTGAAAAGAACTCGACGAACTTCCCAGAGGTTCCCACTGCAAATTGGCTCCCATCCGGACTCCACTCCAGATCAAGGGCAGCTTCATAATTAAAAACATCTTGAGTACCTATTTCCATCGTCATTAAGTTCTCGACTGCTACATAGCCTGTTGCATTACCCCAGGCCAGTTTGGTTCCATCCGGACTCCAGGCTGCCGACTCGATGGGGGTGTCATTGGGGTCGATGGTCCGGAGAAGCTGCCCTGACAGGCTGTCCCAGATGAAAACCCGCGCCGAGGCGTTCACCAGAATCTGGTTGAGGCTGCCATTCCAATCGATGCTCTGGATTTTGAGCATTGTTAACTGCATTGGCACTTGCAGTGAGAGGGAAAGCGCGGCAGACTGCGAATCCCAGGGGCGATCCCAAATCTGCATCGACCATTCCCCGGCAACGGCCAGGCGCGTCCCATCATCACTCCAGCGCAGGGCAGTCACGGCGAAGGGAAAAGCTGGCAGTTCGTTCAGCACTGCCTGGGTGTTCGCATCGACAATGCGAACGCTGGCGGTTCCATCGCTGATGGCGATCAGGTCATGGGTTGGGTTCCAATCGAGTCGGAACAAGGGCAGAACAGAATCGGCCTGGATGAACTGCGCGATCTGGGTGGGGCTGCGGGGCGGTACAGGGGGCGACACAACCTGGACTGCGCCGGTATCATCGGCATAGGCGATCTGGCTGCCGTCGGGACTCCAGGCAATCGAGGTGGTCAGCAATGGGGGCCGGGCGTAGCTGGCGATTTGCTGGCCTGTGGCAAGGCTCCACACCCGGAGTGTGCCATCGACGCTGGCGCTCGCCAGATATTGACCATCGGGACTGAAGGCAATGGCAGTGATGTAATCGGTGTGGCCTGTGTATGTCGCAACGAGAGTTCCAGTATTCGCATCCCGGACTTCAACCTTGTTCACTGTGGCATCGGGTTTGGAGGCTCCCAAAGCAATCCTGCTGCTGTCTCGACTCCAGGCGACAGGAATGACGCCAAAGTCAACTGAGAAATCAACCAATGGGGGGCCCAAACCGGCCGTATAAACAGACACATATCCCGGCACTTTGCCAACCACAACTTTAGAACTGTCGGGACTCCAATCGACTCCGAACGCATCCCCCACATTCTGTAGAGCGATCTGCTCATGCGAGAGGCTGCTCCAAACAATCAGGGTGCGACGAGGAAAGAGAGCCGTTCCTGTCGCAGCAATTCTCGTACCGTCTGGACTCCAGGCAACCTGCCTGATGTAGGCATCAAATCCAGTTAGTTCACCTAGATAGGACGCGGTATAGGCATCCCAGACGATCACCTTGCCGTCATCGCCGCCAGACACAATCTGGGTGCTGTCGGGACTCCAATCGACCGACATGATATCGGTGGTGAGGTCGGGGAAATCACGGATAAGCTGATTGTTGGGGTCACGGATTTGGAGCAGGCCGTTCGTGCCGCTCACGGCGATGTGCCTGCCATCGGGACTCCAGGCGACGGCAATGATGCCATCGACTTGGGCGGCAGCCGGGATCAGGCCGATGAGCAGCACGAGGGCAAGGATGGGGAGGAGACGTAGAGGGTTCATGATTTCCTCGGCGCGAGGTTCACGCGATATCAGGGCGATATAGGGCTGGGTGCGGTCACAACCGGCGAAGGGGCGACGGACAAGGTATTCCCAACGTTGTAAGCAATGTCCTGACCATCACGGCTCCAGGCGATGGATGTAACTGGAGTGCCGATCACCCATTGAGTCACCAGCACGCGATTTTCCGTATCCCAAATCTCGATGGCTCCCCCGGCATTTCCAACTGCCAATAAATTGGCTGTCGGATGCCAGTCCAAACACAGAATCTGCGTCGCAGATTCAAGAGCCGGGCCGCTCGTTCCAAGGACCCTGCCGCTTCCTGAAAAGAACTCGACGAACTTCCCAGAGGTTCCCACTGCAAATTGGCTCCCATCCGGACTCCACTCCAGATCAAGGGCAGCTTCATAATTAAAAACATCTTGAGTACCTATTTCCATCGTCATTAAGTTCTCGACTGCTACATAGCCTGTTGCATTACCCCAGGCCAGTTTGGTTCCATCCGGACTCCAGGCTGCCGACTCGATGGGGGTGTCATTGGGGTCGATGGTCCGGAGAAGCTGCCCTGACAGGCTGTCCCAGATGAAAACCCGCGCCGAGGCGTTCACCAGAATCTGGTTGAGGCTGCCATTCCAATCGATGCTCTGGATTTTGAGCATTGTTAACTGCATTGGCACTTGCAGTGAGAGGGAAAGCGCGGCAGACTGCGAATCCCAGGGGCGATCCCAAATCTGCATCGACCATTCCCCGGCAACGGCCAGGCGCGTCCCATCATCACTCCAGCGCAGGGCAGTCACGGCGAAGGGAAAAGCTGGCAGTTCGTTCAGCACTGCCTGGGTGTTCGCATCGACAATGCGAACGCTGGCGGTTCCATCGCTGATGGCGATCAGGTCATGGGTTGGGTTCCAATCGAGTCGGAACAAGGGCAGAACAGAATCGGCCTGGATGAACTGCGCGATCTGGGTGGGGCTGCGGGGCGGTACAGGGGGCGACACAACCTGGACTGCGCCGGTATCATCGGCATAGGCGATCTGGCTGCCGTCGGGACTCCAGGCAATCGAGGTGGTCAGCAATGGGGGCCGGGCGTAGCTGGCGATTTGCTGGCCTG
>JAEUQZ010000259.1 GCA_016788965.1 Anaerolineae bacterium
GCGCCAGTTCGCCGCGGTCGGCTTCGGGCAGACGTTGGCGCAAATCGCCTCCGCCGTCAGCGATGCGCTCCAGCGCGCTGGACAATTCATGTACGCGGCGGTGGAATATGGTGCGAAATATCACCAGGAACACCACCCCGATCACCACCAGCCCGGCCGCCAGCACCGTCGAAGCCCGCAGGAGCTGCTTCCGGTTCTCCCCCAGGAAGAACCCGCCCACCGCCAGCGCCGCGACCCCCGCCGCCAACAGCACCGCCGTCCGCCCCTCCAGCGCCGATCCCGGCTCAGCCGGTGGCGGAGCCTCCACAGGTGGCGGAGCAGCCTGCACCTCCGGCGTGAAGTCCACCACCGTATCGAACTGATCCGGCCGCTGGATCGTCACCCGGATGCGCCACGCCCCGGCCACGCTCAGGTTCGCCCCGCTGATCGAGTAGACCCCCTCAGCCGTCAGCACCGGGCGCAGCTCGCTCTCCCCCAGGTTCTCCGTCTGGCTTTCAAACCGCATCCGAACCAGCGAGGCATCATTCACCGGGCTGCCCGCCGTGTCCACCAGCTTGAGCGTGAAGGTGTTCTCTCCCACCGCCCCCGGCGTGATGTCCAGTTGGATCAGCAGGTCGTTGGCCGTCTGCACCCCCCGGATCGGTTCCGGCGCGGGCACAGCCGCGCTCGCCGCCCGGAAAGCCACCTCGCTCCGCGCCGGCGTGGTCGAGGTCATCGCCCCCACCGCCAGCAGCACCCCCAGCGTCAGCGCGATCTCCGCCCCCACCAAGCCCCGCAGCCGCCCGCTCCAGACCTCCTGCCCGGACGCCAACCCCTGCTGGGTGAACACCAGGTTGATGAACGCCAGCCAGATCACCGGCACGATCAGCAGCAGCTTGATGAGCAGCGCCTGCCCATAGGTCGTGGTCAGCAGCGCCTCGAATGATCCCACCTGGAGCCAGGCCGAATACGCCCCCGTAATGAACAGGATCGCCACCGCCACGCGGGCGAAGTTGGAGAATCGTGCCACCAGCGTCCCCAGCACGGACGAAGCCGTCTGATTCTGGCCGCGCACCAGCCCGATGACCGCGATGAAGCTCACCAGCCCGCCGATCCACAGCACCATCGCCGCCAGATGCAGCCAATCCGCCGCCACCGAAGCCGTCAGGTCGTAGGCCGCGTTAGCATGGCTGAACAGGCTGTTCGTCGCCAGGATCGCCCCGCCGATCACCAGCGCCACCGCGTAGAACCAGCGGTCGCCCCGCGCGAACCACAGCGCCCCGCCCATCCCCGCCCACAGCGCCATCCGCGCCAGCCAGAGCTGCCCGAAGCGCGTATCCGCGATCAGGCGGTTGAGCGAATCGCCGTTGATGTCCATCAGGATCGGACTGCCGACCGCCAGCGCGTACTGCATCAGGATCAGCAGGAAGCCCGTCACGCCCATCGCCCCCCAGCCGGTCCAGATCAGCCGGGTGATCCGCCCCTGGATGCGTGGATTAGGCTCGCTCGGCCACCACACGAACACCAGGAATCCGATGCCCCCCGCCCCCAGCGCCAGACTCACCAGATTGGCGAACCGGATCAGCGCCCCATCCAGCGGGATCGCATCCGTCGAACCCGTGATCGCCCCGGCCAGCGCCGCGTCCCCGATGACGATGGGATAGCTCCCCAGCGTCGGATGTCCATCCGCCGAAGACAGTGCCCGCCAGGCGACCGTATACACCCCATCCGGCAGCTCGCCCGGAGCCAGCACCATCTGGGTCGCATCGGTCGGATCGACCACGCTCGGCGGCGTGTTGAGGATATTCCCGTCCGCATCCCGCAGAATGATCTTGCTGAACTGGGCTTCCAGCGGCTCGCTGAACCACAGCCGGATTTCCGGCGGGGAGAACTCCAGCACGGCGTTCGGCCCCGGCTGCGCCCGCAGCAGGCTGGCGTGCGCCAGAACCCGCCCCGCGCCCCACAGCGCCGCAAGCACCACCCCGACCAGCAGAACTCCACGCAGCCGATTGCCGTTCATCATTGATCCTGAACTCCGTGATCCGCGCTTTCGTTGGGGATTGTAATCGGGCGGGCTTGTGCCGACAACCGAGCCATTCCCCGTGGAGGATCACGAGGAATGGCTCGGCATCGAAGCGGTTAGGGGAACTGAATGTCGCTGATCGGCTCGACGGTGCTGAACTCGCCCTCTGCCGAACTGAAGGTCTCGTCGATCTCCACGCTCTCAATCGTGCCGAAAACACGGAACGTGTAGTCGCCCGGCTGAGTCGGGATCAGGTCGGCGGTGTAATGGCCGGGGCTGTTCGGAACCGGCCGCAGCCGCAGCAGCTTGCTCTGCCCGCCGTAGCTCACCTCGATCTGGAGCGTTTCTTCCAGCCCAGCGATGCCGTCGTCGGCATGTTCGGCCTTGTTGTCGTCATGCCCGGCGCTGTCATCGTGCCCATCTTCCCCGTGCGGCTTGACGGTGAACTCCGGCCCATTGAACAGGGTCGTATAGGCCGGCTCGACGCGCCAACCCAGCACAATCGAATACTTGCCGTCGCCCGATTCCCGATCTTCGTGCGCCGTCAGCGGCAGCGCCACCGCCAGGATCAGCAGCGCCAGCGCCGCCAGTGTAATCCAAACACGTTTGTGCTTCATGGAGGTCAACCTTTCTGAATAAGCCTGTGAATTCCGGCAGAAAGCAGGCTGGGGATGCCCGCGCGGGCAATCATAGTCACTGTGAAATAGTGATACAAGATGGGAAATTAGTCACCAAGTTGTCGGATCATCTCAGCGATGAATTCGGCCAGCGAGTCGGACATGAACTCGATAGAGAAGATCGGGTTGCTCAACATCCCGTTGATGATGAGTACATCGAAGTCAAGCTGTGCCAGCAGATTCAAACTGTTGCGGTAGGCTGCCACACCCGCACTGCTGGCCGTAGGAATCCAGCGCGTGCCATCATGCCATACGAAATCACCAGCAAGCAGGATGCGCCGCTCACCCAGATGTAGCAGATAACATACGCCGCCGGGACGGTGGCCGGGCGTAGGGATCACCTCGATGTCCTCGTTCAGCCAATGGCGTTTGAATGGGAATGTCACCACCTGCTTGACTTTGCGCGTCACATCGGGGGCTTCGACCTCACTGCAATACAACGGCGCACCGAAGCGTTCTGCGACCTCATCACAGTGTGCCGTTCGGAAGTGCGAGTCGCCAAGCAATTGAGCTTTGAGACCACCGCGTTGTTCGATCTCATCGAACGATGTGTGGATGGTGCTGGAATTCGAGAAACAAGGAACGAGCAGATTCCAACCTGGGCGTTCCACGAAAAACGACCGGTACTTGCTCGGTGTCGGTTTTGAAGGCATTACTTCATACAGTCCGGGGAATATCTCACGCATGAACAGCAGCCCTTTCGTCTTAACCCATCACTTGCGTAGCGTGGATTTCCGCTGCTTCGGCAGACGTGATCCCAACCACCAGCCGCCCACCGCCGCCAGCAGACCACCCGCCACCAGCACCAGGATTTGCCCCAGCCCGATGCCCGGCTCCGGCTGCACCTGCGCCTGCTCCCGCGCCACACCCAGCGTCGCCGTCGGTGTGCCCGCCAGCGCCGCCTCCACCCGCAGGCTGATCCCATCCGGCATCCCCAGGTCGGCGTGGTCAGTATTGCCCAGCGACGCGCAAATCTGGTACGTGCCCGGCTCCAGATCGATCACCGCCGCCGGCTGGTAAACCATGCCCTGAAGCTGCCCGTTGACCCACAGATGCCAGTGCCGCCCCTCGGCGGGAATATCGAAGTGGCTCGACTGAATGGTGATCGTCACCGTCCGCCCGTAAACCACCTCGGTCGTCGGCTGGATGATCCGCAGCGCCGGCGCATCCGGCCCGGTCGGGATCGGGCGATCCGCCGGGAGCAGCTTCACGCAGTCCGCCAGCACCGAACCGGACGGCTCCTGTGCTGCCGCCATGAACACGCCGCCGGCCGCCGCGCCGATCAGCAGCGCCAAAGCCCACTGCAACATCCGTCGCATTGTGCCGTCCTTCACAATCACGGTCGAATGGACACATCATACAACGCTTCGACCGTCACCGTAAACGGCCCGATGCTCAGGTAGCCGTTCACCCGCACCCGGTAGAATCCGTCGGCGGGCAGGACAACCTCGAAGCTCGGATTCAGTCCCTCCGGGCTGTCATCCCCTTCGGCAATCACCGCCCCATCCGGTCCCAGCAGCGCCGCCACCGGGTCGAGGCTGCTGCCTGGCTGCGCCATGACACGCACGCGCACCCGCGTCCCGGCCTGCCCATAGAAGGGATACAGCAGGTAGCGGTTATCGGTCACGGCATCTTCGACCGTCAGCAGTGGAACGATGCCCGGCGGTGGAGCCACCGTCGGAGCCAGACTGATACTCCGCCAGACCAGCGTGTAGCCCCCTGCCCCGGCAGCGCCAGCCGCCGAGACGCGCAGCGTATACCGCCCGGTCAGCGGCGCGCGCACCGAGGCGATCTGCACCTCGCGCCCGCCTGTGATCTCGCCCATCGCCACCAACGCGCCGTTGGCCGCGGCCAGTTCCAGCACGGGCTGGAAGTTCAGGTTGAGCGGGCTGACCGCCGCGCTGATGACATCGCCCTCGCCCAGATCGAGCGGCCAGCTTTCCCGCAGTCCCCGCCGGGAGATTTCACCAGCGTACACCTGATCCGGCATGGTCAGGCCGCGCGTCACATCAGCATGAGAAGAACCCTCACCGAAGGAGACCACATAGCTCCCGGTGCTGCCCCGCTCCCCGGTGACGAACAGGCTGTAGACCCCGTTCTGCGCGGCCATCAGCGCCGCGATCAGCGCATCGCCGCCTGCGTTCGAGTCCGCCGGAGTCGCCGTGGCGATCAGCGAGCCTTCCGGGTCGTAGAGTTCCAGGCGTGGCCGCAGCGCCGAGTCGTCTGGCAGACTCAATCCGAACGTCGCCATCTCGCCCTGTGTCAGCGCGATGAAATAGCGGTCGAAGTCGCCGCCCCGTTCAATCCCCCCCAGGACGGGCTGGTGATCGAGGAGCGTCTCGCCGCTCACCGCCGGACGCAGCGTCGGCGTCACCACCGGAGGCGGCGGGGTCTCGGTCGGCCGCGGCAGGAACGTCGGCGTGACTTGCAGCGGCGCTTGTGTCTTCAGCAGCCGCAGCCGGTACTCCCCGGAAAATCCCCGCCCCCACACCTGAAGGCTGTACAGCCCATCCAGCGGCAGCCGCACATTCCGCAGTACAGCCGCCCCGGCCAATCCGCTGTTGTCATCGACCGCCAGTTCATTCCCATCCGGGCCATACAGTCGCATCACCGGATCGACCCCGCCAGAAGCGGCCTCCATCGCCGCCCCGATGTAGTCCCCAACCTGACCGCGGAAGGTATAGACATGCCGCTCTTCAGGCGCGGCAAAAATCCCCGTTCGGGTCTGCCCACTCGCCAGATCGCCAATGCGCGTCCCCAAGCGGACGTAATACGGTGGAGTTGCCGACGGCGTGAGAGTCGGCCGCGGCGTGGCCGTGTAATCCGCCGGATTGATGCGGTCGGTGTATTCCAGCACGATTTCGTACTGTGCCAGTTGGTCGGCCTGGATGACGACGGTGAACACGCCGCTGCCGGGCAGTTCCGCCTCCAGGTTGGCTGCGCTCTCAGCCAGCCGCGCCCCTTGGGCATCCTCCAGCATCAGCCGCAGCGATGCCGTGCCGCGCGCGCTGATCCGCACCCGATCCCCGGCCTGCCCCACAAACTGGAACGGCTGGGCTTCATCAGCAGACGCCAATGTCCCGGTCTGGGACTCCCAGAAGCTCAACAAGCGGATCGGCAGCCGCAGCGCCTCCGGGGTGGGGTTGATAGCCTGGCAGCCCGCCAGGATGAGCCAGAACAGCAGGAGAAATCCGCGCCGCAGCATCGATCCACCTTTTTCATGTCATCAAACCTTCGGCTGATCTTAACACGATTTCGGCGGTGGATTGTGTGCTTCGCCCGCGTTTGACCGACGTTTTCGCGCGATTCGGCCAACCTGTGGTTGAATAGAGGGCAGGAGGGAACCCAATGCCCACTCTGCCCACCATCAATCCACAAACGCTGGCCGAACTGCTTCAGGTCGGCGGCCAGTACATCATCCCGATTGCCGCGCTCCTGCGGGCGCTCTATTCGGGAATGCGCGGCAAGCTGCCGGAAGGCTTCGTCCAGATCGCCACCGCCGCGGCCGTGGCCGGGGTCAGCGCCGGAGTCAGCGGCCAGCAGCCCAACTGGCAGACCATCCTCACCGATGTCCTCAGCAACACGGTCTTCACTGCCGGGCTGCTGATCTTCATCGTCCTGTATCTGCTGCGCCTGCCCAATGCCGGCCTGGTCGTCGATGGCATCGTCGGCGCGGTCATCGGCGCGGTGATCTGGGTGTTCACCGTCTACGTCCTCGGCGAACCCTGGCCGTGGTGGATGCTGGCCCTGCTGATCCCGGCCTGCGCGGTCGGCTTCATCGCGCTGCGCTTCGCCCTCCGGCAGATCATCCGCGTGGTGCGGATCGCCGTGTTTCTGCTGGTCATCGCCGGGATCATCATCATCGGTGCGGGCGGCGTGCTGCTGCTTCAAACGGTGCTGACCCAGGTCAAGCTCTGAGCCGCCGCAGGGCGGCATTCTGCCACAGCGCGAAGCCGCCTACCGCCAATCCGATCACCAGCAGCGCGACCAGCGCCCCGCTGGTCAGCCTGAACGGATTGAACACCAATATAGGGATCGATCCGATCACCCACAGCAGGTTCAGGACGAGAATGGTCTGCGTCAGCCGGACGTGACCCGGATACGCCCGCGCCAGTCCGATCAGCGCCGCGCCATACACAATCAGCCCGATTCCCAGGATGAACAGCGGCAGGCTCGACGCCAGCCCTGCCCAACTCGCCAATCCATCGCCGCCGAGCGCCATCACGATGCCGCAGGCCGCGCAGAACAGACCGTCGGCCTGGGCTGCCCGCTGCGCGAATAGGATACCATCCGTGTGTCTTGCTGCGATCATCATATCCTCGCTTCCGGGTTCGTTGGTCGATGCCATCGATCCTGCCGGAAAAGCGACTGCCAACGCCATACCAATCACTGCCAACTGCTGCCATTTCCCCGCGACGAGTCGCGTAAATCCTGGGCGACCAACCGTGCCGCCGCGTTCTGCCAGTGATACAGCGTCCGTTCCGGCACATCCACCCGCAGCCATTCCAGCGCCGCAGCCGCATCAGGATCGAGCGAACCATTCGACGCCCGGACGGACTTCAGCCCCAGCACATAGGGATAGTAGAGGACGTTGTAGTGTCGCCAGACTTCGGATACGCCCGACTCACCCGCATTC
>JAEUQZ010000025.1 GCA_016788965.1 Anaerolineae bacterium
GGGCGGCTTGGAGCGTCCGCGCCCGTATATCCGCCCGAAATACCAGAATTTGACGCACTATTTTTCTGGATTAGCCTTAGTTGCTTATGGCGCCGTTAGTCGTTGGTCATTTGGACCAGACCTGTCGCTCATTCTATGACGCTACATATCCGAAACTCCGGTTCGATTCTAGCGAGTGGCCCTTTTTCGTGTGAATTGACTCTTGCTGGTTGGTGGGGCTGCACTCGATGCCCGTACCAGAAATTCTGTCGGCAATATGATCTCCCGATAGGGACCCATCTCCCCGCCGCTGAGGCGCGCGAGGAGAAGTTCAGCAGCACTGTGCCCCATCTCATAGCTGGGTTGCCTAATGGCAGTGAAAAAGGGATTGATGACCAAAGAGTTAGGCAAATCGTCAAAAGTAACAATAGAGATGTCCTCTGGGATTTGAAGGCCAGCCTCCTGCACAGCTTTTACGGCACCAATGGCTATAAAGTTATTGGCCGTAAACATGGCCGTCGGCATGGGTAAATAGCGCATCGCTTTTTGCGCCATTTCATAACCACTCTCCTGAGTGAAGCGCCCATAATGGATCAGTGCGTCATCGATTTCCACCCCCGCATCGACCAGAGCAGCTTTGTAACCGGACAGTCGGTCTTCGGCTGTGGATACACCCCTTGGCCCTGTCAAGATGGTAATGCGGACATGTCCCAGTTCCAGAAGGTGACTTACCAGGCGATAAGAACTGTCGATCGACTCGCAACGGATCACATCGACCTGTGATGTGGGTAAGCGACGGTCAATCACGACGACCTCAGCCCCATGATCGCGTATCAGATCAACTGGCACCGTTGTGCTACCTGCTGGCACCATCAGTATCCCATCGACTCGTTTCTGAAGAAGTGCCGTCAGATATCCCATCTGCTTACTCTCAGATTCATCGGTATTGCACAAGAAAACATTGAATCCGGCTTGGCTGGCAACATCTTCCACACCCCGCGCCAGGATCGTAAAAAACGGATTGGTAATGTCTGTCAATACCAACCCGATGGTTTTGGTCTGTTTGATACGTAGGCCACGGGCCAGTGAATTGGGTACGTAGCCGAGTTCGGCAATCGCCGCCTCCACCTTCTGTCGGGTTTCTTCACGGATGTAGCCTGTATGATTCAACACACGCGAGACTGTAATCGGGGCTACGCCTGCTCGCTTGGCGACATCCTGTATGGTGGGCATGTTCTGGTTACCTGCTGTCTATAGACGAACTGGTGGCATTTGAGCAAGATGACCGACGCCTGAATTGGCTGCCAGTGTAAGCGGCTGTCTGCTTGACAGTACCCGTGGGTTAGGTTAGATTCATCTGTGTCTATGGTAACGATACCATAAGCTGGATCATTTGTCAGGTGGTAACAATTCTTGCTGAAGACTGCCAGCGTCTTGATCGCACATCGTGAGGCGCAAACGCAACTGGAATGGCAATATGATGAACCGTGACTGCGTGCTGGAGGTGCGTAACCTGCGGACGCACTTCAGACTCGATGAGGGGATGCTCAAAGCGGTCGATGGCGTTACGCTCAACATTCGCGAGAAAACGACGGTAGGGATCATCGGCGAAAGCGGCTGCGGCAAAAGCGTAACTGCCCAGTCGATCCTGCGGATTGTGCCTCCACCCGGCAGGATTGTCGGCGGCGAAATCTGGCTGCACCGCGGCAGCAAAGCGCCGCTCGATCTGACCACCCTCGATAGCAACGGGACTGAAATTCGGTCGATCCGGGGTAAGGAGATTTCGATGGTCTTCCAGGAGCCAATGACCAGCCTTTCCCCCGTCCATACCGTCGGCGCGCAGATCGCGGAAGTCGTGCAGTTGCATACGACGAACAATAAGCGTGAAGCCGAAGAGATCGCGCTCGATATGATTGCCCGCGTCGGCATCTCCAACCCAGCTCAGCGCTTTCGTGAATACCCTCACCAGCTTTCTGGCGGAATGCGTCAGCGAGCGATGATCGCCATGGCGCTGGCCTGCAATCCCCGGGTATTGATCGCCGACGAACCGACCACCGCGCTCGATGTCACTGTCCAGGCGCAGATTCTGGACTTGATGCAGCATCTTCAGGAACAGTTCGGTATGGCGATCATGTATATCACCCACAACCTGGGTGTCATCGCTGAGATCGCCAACGAAGTGAATGTTATGTATCTCGGCAGAGTCGTCGAGCGCGCACGCACGGCGGAGTTGTTCAGGAATCCTTTGCATCCCTACACCCAGCGCCTCCTGAAGTCCATTCCAAAAGTGGGTCGCAAGGCGCGAACGCGGTTGGATGCGATCAAAGGTAATGTGCCCATTCCGCTGGATCCCCCGCGCGAATGTGGTTTTTATTCGCGCTGCAATGAGGCTATGGTCGGGAAATGTAACCTGGCTGTACCGGCGCTGGTGGATATGGGTGACGAACACTACGTCCGCTGTTTTTTGCACGCCGAAGAACAGGAAGTCGCTCATGCCTGACTTGTTGCCGCCCATTCCTCACCCCACGCGAAAAAAACTCCTTGAAGTAAAGGGTCTGAAGAAGCACTTCCCCATCGAAAAGGGTTTCTTACGGCGCGTGACTGGTCACGTCAAAGCAGTAGATGACGTGAGCTTCTACATCCAGGAAGGCGAAACTCTGGGACTGGTGGGTGAGTCCGGTTGTGGCAAGACGACACTGGGGCGCTGCGTCGTGCGCGCCATTCAGCCAGACGTCGGCGAAATCCTGCTTCGGCTGCCAGACGATACCATCGTTGACCTGGCGACCCTTGGCCGGAGCGAACTGCGGGCCGTCCGCAGGCACATGCATATGATTTTTCAGGACCCGTATGCGTCGCTCGATCCGCGTATGACCATCCTGGACATCATCGCCGAGCCAATCATCAACAACGGGATCGCCAAAGGCGAAGAACTGGTTGAGAAGGTCAAGGAATTGATGCGGGTCGTCGGACTGGATGTGCAGTATCTCAAGCGTTATCCCCACGCCTTTTCTGGCGGCCAGCGGCAGCGTATCGGTATCGCCCGTTCTTTAGCGCCCAATCCACGCCTCATCGTCTGCGACGAGGCTGTATCCGCCCTGGATGTCTCCATTCAGGCGCAAATTCTGAATCTGTTGCAGGACCTTCAGGAGCAGTTTCACCTCACCTATCTGTTTATCGCCCACGATCTGTCGGTCGTCGAACACATCTCCGACCGGGTGGGTGTCATGTACGTCGGCAAACTGGTGGAAATGGCCGAGACCGAGGAATTATTCGTATCACCCAGACATCCCTACACCGAAGCCCTGCTGTCAGCCGCGCCGAAAACGGATCCCGAAAAGAAGTCGGGGCGGATCATTCTTTCAGGTGAGATTGCCAACCCAGCCAACCCGCCTTCGGGGTGTTATTTTCACCCCCGATGCAATTATGCCCAGGACATCTGCCGTCAGCAAACACCTGCCTGGGATGAGGTTACACCGGGTCATTTTGCCGCATGTCACTTTGCCCGTGAATTGTCCCTCAAGGGAGCAGAATAGCCTGCGCTCATGCTGCCAATCCTGGTGCTGCTCGCCCTCTTCCTGCTCGGCGTCGTCCTTATCATCCGCTTTGTAACCCGTTTTGCCGAGAACCTGACCGGAAATCTGGTCACTGAACATTTTCGCGCCGCTGAGTTTATCCTGGAGCATCACCAGGCTCCAGAATCCTGGGGGCGCGCAGCCGCCAAGCCCCAACTCTTGAAACGGCTGGATAAGCTGATCGCCTTTTTCGAGACGTGCCCATTTTTCGAGGATGAAGAGTCCCGAACGTCGTTACTGGCTCAACTCCATGCCGAGCATGTCGCATGGGAGGCTAAGCCAGTGGAGGCCATAATTCCTCAGCCACAAAACCGATGCATATAGGGAGGTTCAAGCCAGCAGCAATTGCAGCTTCGTGACCGATCTTGGCGCAAACGTATACTGGATCGTGTTCCCTTTTACTGGAATAGCGCGTACTGCGGACAGGTTAACACGGCCTGGATCGCTGAAGGTGTTATGTGCGCGAATGTCCGGGTGCGTCAATGTCGTCTCTCGCACCTCCCTGACCTCCGCAGTATAGATGTGCAGTAATGCTTCACATGGTTCATCGATGCTGGTGTTGACCATCGTCATTGTCAGCACGTTATCGCGCAGCGACGCCGATCCACTCAGAATCGGAATTCTCTTCGCCTCATCACGGTAGGTGAAATCAATTTCCTGTGTGCTGATGAGGGTGCGAACGGACTGCGCTCCCTGATGCGACTGATACATATCAAAAACATGATACGTCGGCGTGACGAGCATCCTCTCCGCTTCGGTGAGAATCAGCGATTGAACGACGTTCACGGCCTGAGCGAGATTTGCCATTGCAACCTTGTCCGCATGACGGTTGAAGATGTCGAGAACCAACCCGGCAAATAGCGCATCACGCAGGGAGCTTTGCTGCCACAGCAGTGATTCTTTGTGGTCGGGTTCGGGTGGATGCCAGGCCCCCCATTCATCCACGATGAAATGCACTTTGCGCTCCGGATCGAATCGGTCCATCAAGGCCCGTTGTTCGACGATCAGCTTCTCGATGGCGCGTACCTGCCAGAGCAGATCATACCACTCGCTGTCATTGAAGTTGGTCGCCGTCCCTGCGCGTCCGATGTAATAATGGCCGGAGAAAGCATGAAGTGTGATCGGCGCGATCCGGTCACGCAGCCGGGTGAAGAAACGTTCCGTCCAATCCAGATCGTTCCCGGATGGTCCACACGCGACCAGATACAGTTTTTCAGGGCCGAATTCGCGGGCGAAAGTGCTGAATCGGCAGTATTCGGTGACGTATTCTTCAGGATTGAATGATCCTCCTGAATGCCAGCTTTCATTGCCGATGGCCCAGTATTTCACTCCAAAGGGCTGCTCTGCACCGTTGCTGATTCGCAGATCACTGAGTGCTGTTCCTGTCGGGAAATTGCAGTATTCGACCCAGTCGCGCAGTTCACGCGAAGTTCCTGTCCCGACGTTTCCGCAGAGGTAGGGCTGTGCGCCGATAGCCCGGCACAAGTGCATGAATTCGTGGGTTCCGAAAGCATTGGTTTCAACCGCATTACCCCACCAGATGTTGACGCGGTGCGGTCGTTCAGAGGGGAGGCCGATCCCATCCGGCCAGTGATAGTCATCGGCAAAGCTTCCTCCCGGCCAACGCAGAATGGGAGGATGAAGCTGCCTGAGCGCCAGGATCACGTCCCGGCGTATTCCCCTGTCGTTGGGAATCGCGGAGTCCTCACCGACCCACAGCCCATCGTAGATGCACCTTCCTAGATGTTCGATGAAATGGCCGAACAGGTTTGGGTTGATCGTGCTGACCGGCTCAGTGAGCAGGACATCGATTGTCGCGTTCATAAGCGTTATTTGTACGGATCAGCGGCGTCGCGCAGGCCGTCGCCAAACAGGTTGAAACACAGCACGAAGAAAATAACGAAAAGACCGGGGATGAGCAGCCAGGGATAGAGCGCCAGCGATTGCAGGTTCATGGCGTCCTGCAAGAGCACGCCCCAACTGACCACCGGCGGGCGCAGACCCAGCCCTAGAAAGCTCAGCGCAGTTTCACCCAGGATCATGCCGGGGATAGCCAGCGTGACCGAGACGATCAGATAACTGGCGAAATTCGGAATCAGGTGACGCAGCAGAATCTTTGACTCCGGCGCATTGGAGATGCGAGCGGCCATCACATAATCGTCTTCGCGCAGGCTGATGATCTTGCCGCGAACGATGCGTGCCAGTCCTGTCCAGCCGATGATCGACAGCACCACCGTGACGGCGAAATATACCGCCAGCGGGTCCCAAGTCAGGGGGACGGCGGCGCTCAAGGCCATCCACAAGGGAATAGTGGGCAGCGCCGAGAGAAACTCGATGATGCGCTGAATCAGCGTATCAACAGCCCCGCCGACGTACCCGGAAATGCCGCCAATGATCGTTCCCAGGATGAAACTCAGCGACACGCCGACCAGACCAATCGTCAGGCTGACGCGCGACGCCATCACAATGCGGGAGAACAGATCGCGTCCCAGCCGGTCCGCGCCCATGATGTAGAATGGTCCCTCTTCCGTGCCGAACAGGTGCAGATCGCTCTGGATAATCCCCCAGAGCATGTACGGTTCGCCGCGCCGGAAAAAGTAAATCGGGTGTTTGACGCTGGTATCTTCCACAAAGATCTTACGTAGGGTCTTCGGATCGCGCTCGACCGTCAGATCGTAGACGAACGGTTGCAGGTGAAAGATTCCCTCACTGTCAACAAAGCGAATCGGCTGCGGCGGTGCAAACGCATAGGTCGAGTTGAACTCGGCCATATCCTGCGTCGTAAAAAACTCAGCAAACAGGGCAACAAAGTAAAAGATCATCAAGAAGAAAGCCGATACCACCGCCAGACGGTGACGCTTGAGTTTGCGCCACATGAGCTGCCACTGATTGGCGGTATAGTAGCGCTCTGCGGCTTTGCTCATTTGCGTTGCGGCTGCCATATCAGGTTCTCACCTCGTAGCGGATGCGCGGGTCGGCAATGACGAGGAGCAGGTCAGATACCAGCGTGCCCAGTACAGTCAGCACACTCAGTACCATGACGATGCTGCCTGCGAGGAACATATCCTGGTTAAGCAGTGCTCCATATAGAAGTGATCCCGTGGTCGGTAAGCCGAGAACAATACTGGTGATCGTCTCGCCAGAAACGATATAGACGAAGATACCCCCCAAACCACTGATCACCGGGTTCAATGCCACACGCACGGGATATTTGAAGATGAGACGGCTTTCACTCAAACCCTTGGCGCGGGCAGTGACGACGTACTGCTTACGCAGCTCGTCCAGCAGCATGGCGCGCATCACGCGGATGAGTCCGGCGGCTCCGGCGCTGCCAATCACGATGATCGGGATCGGCAAGTGCGCTATCAGGTCTAGCAGTTTCCCTACGCTCCATGGTGCATCCACGTATTCGCGGGAGAACAACCCCAGCAGGTTGACGTTGAAGACGGAAAACCCCACGTAGAGCAGGATCAAGGCAAGCAGGAAATTTGGGGTTGCCAGCCCGATGAAGCCGACAACACTGGCGAAATAATCCCCAAGCGAGTATTGGTGTGTCGCCGAGTATATTCCGATGAGGACACCCAGCGTATACGTTACCAGCAGCGTAGACAGCGAGATGATGATCGTCGCCGGGAGGCGTTCGAGGATCAGTGGGAGTACAGGCTGCCGCCATTGAAACGACATGCCCAAGTCACCCTCTAGGAAGTTACGAATCCACTTGACATATTGTTCCAGGAACGTTTGATCCAGGCCGTAACGTTCTCTCAGCCCGGCGATTTCGGCATCGGTCAGTTGGTTATTGTTCAGCGCGAGGCTGGCGATGACCGTATCCAGATAATCGCCCTTCGGTAGCTGAATGATGGCAAAGGTCGTGATCGACAGCAAGACCAGTGTCACGACCATATACGCGAGTCGGCGGACAATATACAGGGCCATGATGGGGTCCCGCAAAAGATCCCGAGGTATGCGGGGCATACCTCGGGATCGAACTTGCACTTACGGATTCTGCCAGAACCACTGGTAGGCGCGGTGACCGCCGATCCGGTCCCAAATCCAGATATCACCAAAGGTCGGATCGGTATTCATCAGACCGTTCTTGATGATCGCGGGAGCCTGAGCGTAACCGACTACGCCAATGGTCACAATGTTATCCGCCTGGAATTGCATCATCTCGGTCGCGTCCTGGAGGACCTGCTCCATCGGCACGTTGGCGCGACGGTTGTGGAGTTCGAAGATTCGTTTCCATTCATCTGGCGGTTCCACACCCGTTTCGCCGCCGGAGTTGTTCCACTCCTGCCACCGGCGCACGCTGGCGAAGTTGTTCCAGACATCGCTGCCGTTCATAGCCAGGTTCAGGTCGCCACCCAGTTCGTAAAGGAAGGAACTGATCTGGTACGAGGCGTCAATCAGTCCGTTGACGACCAGGCTGATGTCCTGAATCTGGAGGTTCACATCGAGGCCGATATCCTTCCAGTATTTCACGATCAGTTCGCTGGCCTGGACGTTGGGCGCAAGCTGCTGCGGCACCTGGAAGACCAGTTTCAGCGGCGAACCGTCGGGACGGGTACGCATACCGTCCGGCCCTTTTGTCAGCCCCAGTTCGTCCAGCAGCGCATTTGCTGCTGCGGGATCATACTGAGCATAAGCCTTCGCCCACTCCTCTTTGTAAATGGTCGAATCCCGATTGACCGTGAGCTGGACAGATTCTGCCGTGCCCAGGAACACCAGTTCATTGACCTCATCCCGGTTGATTGCCAACGACAGCGCCTGCCGGAACCTGGCCTCGCGGAACAGGTCGGCAAGAACCGGGTCTTCCTCATCATGCGGCGTGTAGGTGAGGTTGACGTGAATGTCAATCGCCGCTGGCATTTCCGGGTTCAGCAGATAAGTGGTGTAACCTCCGTTCGCCTCGTTTTCCTGAAGCACCGGGAAGTCTGATGGTGACAGCGCACTGATACGGAAATCGACATCGCCTGCGATAATCGACAGAATGCGTTCTTCATTGCTGGCGCGATATGTCGCCCGAATCGAGTCGATGTAGGGCAACTGCTGTCCTTCAGTATCGACACGGTAGTAGTAGGGGTTGCGCTCCAGCCGGATGCCGTCCGTCGTCACTTCTACCGGCACCCATGGCCCCATTCCGGGAACTTCAGGATCGTGCACGCCATTGGACACCAGCTTGGTCTGGAGCAGTTCGAACCACTTCTCAAAACCGGCTTCTTTGGCTAGCGCATCGGCGTCCGGATTATACTTGATGTGATACTTGGAGAGTACGTGCTTGGCCTGGAAGCAGCACTGCTGGCTGCCGTACCAATCGCCCCAATGGGTGAAATAATAGGGCGCAACGTAATAGGGCACCGAGAATGTGTACTGGATCGTCAGATCGTCGATCTTCTCGACCTGCATTGGCTCGCCGCCGGGTTTGAAGAAGCCGGGCGGCCCACCAGGGGTGACTTCCTCGTTCATGTAAATATCTTCCCACATGAACAGCAGATCGTCGGTCGTGAACGGCGCGCCGTCCGACCATTTTAACCCTTCGCGCAGCGTCAAGCTGAACTGCATTCCATCCTCAGACAGTTCCCAGCTTTCGGCCAGACCGGGAAGCAGTTGGTCGCCCGTCCGCCGGTCGCGCTCGATCAGGAACCCGCGGATCACATTGGCCGCGTCGCCCCATGAGGTCGGGACATCGGCCAGCAGTTGCAGCGTGCCGCCGTAGGAGCCGACCTGTTCGATGGGAGTGACGACATCCGGGCTTGCCGGCAGCCGTTGTTCCACGGGTGGCAATTCGCCCGCCGCCACTTTTTCGGCCAGTTGTGGCGCTTCAGAGTATTTCATGTCCTGTGCGGCGCTGATGCCGACAAGACCCACCGTAAGGGCAGCGAATGCAGCCAAAAGGATAACAAAGCGGAAGGGTCGGTTTTTCATCTGATTTACTCCAAGCACAAATGACATTTGATCTGGAAGCTTTATCCTCAATAACCCCCTGATGGGGTGTGGTTTCACCTCCTAGTAATGGGTACTTTCTCAACCTGAATCTAAAGAAGAGGTTGCTTGACAAACAAGAGTAGTTCAGCTAGGCTCAATTGATATGGTAACGATACCATTTCGCCTCATGAATGTCAAGCAAGGCGGCCCAGGGGGGTGCATTTCAAGTTTTAGTCAAACGATTTTGGCGCGCCAAACACCCGTGAGAGGGAACATCTCCAAAAGTTGAGATGCGCCCGACTCAGGCGGTTCTCACGCTGCGTCCTGATGTGGATATGTCCGAGGTTCATGCTGCACCAAAAATTTGAATAGATTGCATAGTGGTCAGTCCAAATTGAGTTTAGGTAGTCCAATATCAAGGCTGGCTCGTCGTAACGGACTCCATAATCTGATTAGACTGACCAATAGGGGGTATGATGACCACTTTAGAGGATGTTGTTTTTGAGACGTCCGCACAAGGTTATGAGCTGCACAATGGTCTGGTGAGGCTGAAACTGCTGCGCTTTGGCGAAGGCTATACCCAGGAATACTACGCCCGCGCCGCTGATAGCTGGCGGCTGGTCTGTGTGTCCGAAAGGGACACTTTACAGCTCACGCCCACCAGCAGCATCCGCGATCTCGCCATCGGGCGCGAACGCGATTCCGACTTGCTTCCCCAATTGGCTGATGTTCAGGTTATTCGCGCCAAACCGACCAGCGTCACGATCAGGCTGGCAGCACAAATTGATCACCATCAACTCGCACTCTACATTACGCTTGAAACCGCACAGCCCTATTTTCACTGTGTAATTGAAGATCAGATCGGCGCACAGTCGCTGGTCGAACATATCACATCTTCCCTGATCTTCACACCCGGCCAGCACTTCGTCGGCAGTGACGAACTCGATGTGCTGTGGGTTCCCCACCAGCGCCCTCTGCCGGAACATGTGATCGCCGACCACACGTTCCGCTCGCCGGCAGTTATTCTGCAAAAAGATCGCGATCTGGCGCTCCTCGTACCCGATGTGGCGCTCCTGGGCCGCAACCGGGTGATGAAAACTGCCATCGACTTTGACGTTCATGGCCGTCTTGCGCCGACGCCCACCTTCGGTTATGGCTTTAAGGATTGGGTCACAGATCGCCATGTTTATTTCAGTCACCTGCTGGGCGAAGGCGTGCCCATCCCAGAAGACGGCGGTTTCAAGAATTCGACCGCGCGGGCGTACCTGCTAGAGAACCAGTCGCTCCGCTACGGTTATTACCTCTACATCAGCGCCGACGCCGAGCCGTTGACTGGACGGCGGGTAGCGCTCGATTTCCTGTGGAAACAATTCGCACGCCCTTACATGGACTCCCAGTGGCCGCAGACCATCCCCTTCGAGGACTACATCCGCTACATGTTTGGCTGGTCGGAAAAACACCAGGATACAGTCTGGCAGCGCCTTACACTGAACGGGCAAGAAGTCGGCGCGGCATTGCGGGTAATCACGACCAAAGGAGAGCGGATCAACTGGCCGGTGTATCACGGTTGGTTCAAAGGCTGGCATGGCATGTTCCTGCGGAACACCATCTGGGACTCGAACGTGCGCTCGGCCATGGCCTATCGTTACTACGGCAACAAGTGGAACAATCCGTCGCTGGTAGAGAAGTCGAACCTGGCAACCCGATTTTCGCTGGCTGCACCCCAGAATGAAGGTATCTTCCCCACCGTCTTCGTACCGGGTGAGCAGTCCCGCTGGAACTCCTTCTCACAGTTTGACTATCAGGCGGGACACTGGGAACTGAGCGATGCGCGTCGTCCAGAAAACCATGATTCCTGCTACCATGTCGCCGATTCGTCCTACACGGCTGTCTGGTTGCTCAAGTGGTATCGGCAGTTCGAGGCAAACCCTGAAATCGTGGCTTTCTGCAAGCGCTATGCCGATTTCCTGGTCGATCACCAGCTACCCTCTGGCGCGTTCCCGGCCTGGATTCGCACCGGCACGCTAGAGCCATCAGAGATCATGAAGGAAAGCGCCGAAACCTCGACCTCCATGCACGTCCTGGCCGATATGTACCGGCTGAACGGCGATCAGCGTTATCTGGATGCAGCCATAAAAGCGGGAGAGTTTTTGCTGCGGGAAGTACTGCCCTTCGGCAAATGGGAAGATTTTGAAACCTACTTCTCCTGCGCGACCCTCTGGGACGGCAAGCAGATCGGCCAACGCGACCCGCATACAGGCGTATACCCGGCCAATACCCTTTGTATTCAGTGGGGGGCGGAAGCCTTCTACAGTCTGTATCAGACGACTGGTGATCGCCGCTTCCTGGACGCGGGCATCGACGCGCTCGATCAGCTTTGCCTTTACCAGCAGGTGTGGAATTGCAGCTTCCTGACCGTGCCGACCTTCGGCGGCTTTTGCAGCCAGAACACGGACGCCGAGTGGTCGGATTTACGCACCGGTCTGTTCGCGCTCACCCTGCTCGATTACTACGCTGTCACCGGCAATGCCGAGTATTTCGAACGCGCCGTCGCCGCACAACGCTCGTGTTTCGCCCTCCTCTATGTACCCGAAAACACCATCACTTACAACTACCTGCGCCATAAAGCGTCCAAGCTGACGGTCGATGAACACGGCACGATGTGGGAAAACATGGCGCACGGCGGCGATGATCTCTATTGGGAGGGAAGCTGGGTCAACTTCCACTGGTTTCTCGCGCCCGCGGTTGCTGCTGGCATCATCGAACAGCAGTATGGTGGTGTCTATGCCAATCAGCAGTACGGCCAGGTCTTTGGCGTTGATGGCTGCGCTGTACTCCACGTCGAGTCCGGGGCGTCCTCGATCCGGTTCACCGTCAAGGAGAGTCTTAACCGCCGCCGTGCTGTTCCGGTCGTGGTCAATACGGACGGCCAGCAACCGTCCGTGATCGTCGATCAAACTGCTTTGGCCGAAACGTCTATCTCCCGAACACCCGGCAAGCTCCGATTCCTGCTGGATTTGGAGCCGAATGAAACACGCGACATCACTATTGGCGCCCGCTCATGAAAGGCAAAAAGTACAATGACGAATGTTCTTTTGTACACAGGTGAGCACACCAGCGAGATTTCGTTTCCACTCGGCGGCATCGGCACTGGCTGCATTGGACTGGCAGGCAATGGCCGTTTGATCGATTGGGAGATCTTCAATAAGCCTAACAAAGGCAGCGTCAATGGCTTCTCGCATTTCGCCATCAGGGCCGAGCGCGACGGCGAGGTGATTGACGCGCGTGTATTGAACAGCGAACTCAGCGGCTCGTATGTCGGCGCGCTTGGGCGAAAGTGGTTTTATGAAGGCTTTGGCTGGGGGCCGCAGCGGGAGACGCTGGCCGGGATGCCGCACTTCAGCCAACATGAGTTCACCGGGGAATTTCCATTCGCGCAGATCAGCTTTTCCGACCCCAAATTTCCTGGCTCGGTCGCGCTGCTGGCCTTCAACCCATTCATTCCCACCAACGAGGACGATTCGGCGCTCCCGGCAGCCTTCTTCGAAATCCGGGTGACGAACACCACCGACCAGCCGTTGACTTATGCCGTCGTCGGTGTGCTGGCGAATCCCTTCGGCGTCAACGGCGGCTACAACGAACTCGCGAAAGCTGGCGACCTTCACCTCCTCAGCATGAGAACCGATCAGATTGCCCCGGATGCCTTCGAATACGGCGATCTGACCATTGCGACCGATGCCGAACAGTGCAGCTACCAGGAATACTGGTATCGCGGCGCCTGGACCGACGCGCTGGAGATTTACTGGCGCGATCTGTTGAAGCCCGGCCCGCTGTCGAACCGGCATTATCCTAGAAGCGAACGCTTCAAGTCGAGCGGCTGGCATGATCACGATAATGGGCACATTGCAGCTCACGTGACGTTGAAACCAGGGGAGGCACGCACCATCCGCTATGTCATTGCCTGGAACTTCCCCAACAACAAGAACTACTGGAAGCCGGATGCCGATAGCCAGGCCGAAAGAGCCGGACTCAGGAACGCCTGGAAAAATCACTACGCCACCCGCTGGAGCGATTCGACAGCCACGTCCCGCTACGCCCTGGACGAATGGGATCGACTCTACGAAGCGACTCGTCTGTTCAAGGAGACCTTGTTCGCCAGTGATCTGCCCAGAGTCGCGCTTGACGCCATTTCCTCAACTCTGTCCGTGCTCAAAAGCCCAACCGTGCTTCGTTTGGAAGACGGCACATTTTACGGTTGGGAAGGCGTGGGCGAGTCGGCAGGCTGCTGCGAAGGCTCGTGTACGCATGTGTGGAACTATGCTCAAGCCGTTGCGTTTCTCTTCCCACGTCTAGAACGCTCAATGCGGACGGCCAACTATCGCTACAACGTCGATCCCGATGGCGGCAGCCACTTTCGCATCCAGCTTCCTCTGGGGGTGCGCTACAACGACTTTCGCCCCTGCGCCGACGGGCAGTTTGGTGATGTCCTCAAAACCTACCGTGACTGGAAGATCAGCGGCGACGACGCATGGCTGAAAAGCCTCTGGCCGACGATCAAGAAGACCATCCAGTACGCCTGGAGTCCCCGGAATCCTGACCGCTGGGACCCCGACAAGACCGGGGTACTCTGGGGTCGCCAGCATCATACCCTCGATATGGAACTGTTTGGGGCAAATGCCTGGCTGACCGGATTCTACCTCGGCGCGCTCAAGGCTGGGGCGGAAATGGCGGCTCACCTGGGCGAATCTGACTTCAGCCAGGAACTGCTCGCCATGTTTGACCGGGGCAAACACTGGGTGGATGAACACCTGTTCAACGGCGATTACTACGGTCAACAAGTTGACCTGCGTGATCACGACCTGCTGCGATCCTTTGATCGAGATGGCGACCAGGCATCGATCACTTACTGGAGCGAGGAACACGGCGAGATCAAGTATCAGATCGGCGAGGGTTGCGAGATCGACATGGTGGTTGCTCAGTGGCACGCCAATCTCTACGGCCTGGGCGAGATCTTCGACCCTGAACAGGTCAGGAAAACGCTGGCCGCCATCTTCCGTTACAACTTCAAGAGGTCCATGAAGGACGAATACAACCCATGGCGGCTCTACACCATCAACAACGAAGCCGGCACGGTGATATGCGCCTGGCCGGAAGACCGGTACAAGCCCATGATCCCGCTGCCCTATTCCCAGGAAACCATGACCGGGTTCGAGTATTCCGCCGGCATCCTCATGATTCAGGCCGGGCTGATGGACGAAGGCTTGACCTGCATTGAAGCTATTCGCGCTCGCTTCGATGGCAGAAAGCGAAATCCCTGGAACGAGATCGAGTGTGGCAGCAACTATGCCCGTGCCATGGCGAGTTACGCCTTGCTCAATACCTTCTCCGGTTTCCAGTTCGATATGGTCAGGGGAGAAGTGGGGTTTCACCCGCTGGGACAGGGTGATTCTCAATTCTTCTGGTCGCTCGACAGCGGTTGGGGAAAATACGTCCAGAACGCGACTACAAGAGAACTGCATGTTCTCTACGGCAACTTGCCATTGACTGCATTTGCTGTGACTGGCGAAGTACGTCAGGTGATGCTCGATCAGACCCCGGTTGACTTTCGCCATGAGGGCAACAGGATTGTGTTCGTGCATCCCATCGACATTCCATCCGGCAGTCGCCTGCACATCGAAATCAATTAACGACGGGGGCAAACGACATGGGCGGCGAGCTACAGGTCTTACAGGACGGCGCGCTGACGGAAATCGCTAACAGCCGCATCAAAGTGCGCTGCCTCGTCACGGAATCGGGCGTGGAACAGTCATTCTTCGCCCGCGCTGAAGGCGGTTGGGTTCTGGTTGCCACTGCTTTTCGCCCACAAGCGTCGCAACTCGCCAACGGCATACCCCTGTACGATTCGCGCCTTGCCCCCGAACACCGCCTGCTGGCGACCGAAGCATTGTATGCCACTCACGATGTTATTTCTGACCATGACTGCATCGCGATTGTTCTGTCGGGTACATGTGGTACTCACCGGATCGAGCAAAAGCTGACGCTGGTCGCAGGCAGCGACCATGTTCACGTGCAAGTCACAGCAGTGCTGGTTGGCTCGCCGCCCCTGCTGGAGTACGTGTTCTCGCCATTCGTGTTCGAGTTTGAGGGCGTACCAGAATTCATCCATTCCCCCGCCCTCAAATTTGCCGACGACGACGTGATTGGGGATCGGGTCTTCGAATCGCCAGCGGTAGTGCTTCAACAGGCAGGCCGATTCATGGCGCTCGTGCCCGATCTCGACCTCATCAACCAGTACGCAACTGTAGCGCCCCAGGCACGTCAGGTCGCCACCGGCAACGCCTTTTCAGTCCCTTACGATCACAGCCAGGTGACGATGCCGACCGCGCTCGACCTGCATCTGCATTCGGGTTGGACGGCAAAGCCGCTCGCCGCCTACGGCATTATCGACGCGATTGCCACCCACCACATGCACTGGCGTCATCCGAGCGACGGTTCGCTGGTCAGGACGCTGGCAGATAACCAGGTTGGCTATGGTTTCGACCTTTTCGTAGGGGCAGATATGCCCCACTTTCAGGGCTACCGGCGCGTCACCCGCTACCTGTGGGAACGCTACGGCAGTCGATACTTCCGCCAACCGCGCCCGCAGGCCATGCCCTTCAATGACTACGCCCGAATCTGTTACCCGGCCAGCTTCGCCTACCAGGGTTCAGAGGTGGTGCTGGAAGCGGGCGAGCGGGTCGCTGCCCACCGCGCGCCGTCTGGCTACCCCAATCTCGATTCCTGGCTGGAATGGGAGCTAGACGGCCTGCCGGTCGGCGGTTACCGGAACAATGCGCCGCAGTGGTACGACCTGATCGGCAACACCATGTTCTGGAACAACGTGCGCGACGCGGTAGCCCTATTCTGGTGGGGGCAGCATACAGACAACAACACGCTGATCGACAAAGCGCGTCGGGGGATCAACCTGGCGTTGGCCGCGCCCCAGCATGAAGGACTGTTCCCTACCATCTATCGCTACCACAGCCGGCGCTGGCAGAACAACCATTGGAACCCGCCCCTGACCCTTGACCCCAAGCGAACCGGGTTGCTGTGCGAGCGCTACTTTGACGATGATAGCCAGAGCTATCACACCGCCTCAATGAGCAAGACCGCCGCCCATCTGCTGCGCTACTATCGGTTCTGCGAAGCGGATCCGCGTATCGTGCCCTACGTCCGGCGCTATGCTGACTATTTGACGACGCACATGGATGCCAACGGCTGTGTGCCTATCTGGGTCAGCCCGGACTTGCAGCCGAACGCGCATTTGCGCTTCAGCGGCGAGTCCGGCGTTCATGTCTGGTTCCTGGCCGAACTCTATTCGCTCACCCGCGACGAAACCTATCTTTCGGCAGCAAAACGGATTGCGCAGTTCATTGCCCAGGAAATTCTGCCCCGCCAGCGCTGGCTCGACACCGAGTGTTATTTCTCCTGCGGCTCGAAGCCGATGGACTTCTTCGACTCGCATCAGCATCAGGAGCCGCGTGGAACCCTCTCGATGATCTGGGCTGCAGAGGGATTTGCAGCCTTGTACCGCGCAACTGGCGATCACGCTTTCCTGGAACTGGGCGAGCAAGTGCTGGACTATGCGGTATTTTTTCAGGCTGTCTGGCACCCTCATTTTATCGTCACGGCTTATGCCTTTGGCGGCTGGAATACTGACAATGGCGATGCCGCATGGCTGGATGCACGGCAGGGAGAATTTGCGGATATATTGATTCATTATGGAAAGGCACTTGGGCGACAGGATTTGATCGAGCGTGGCATCGCCTCAGCGCGCGCAGGACTTACGCTTATCAACCATCCACGTCACATCGAGAACAGTATTTACTCGTTCCCCAATTTTCCATTCGGGCTTGGCCCGGAAAACATCGACCATGAAGGTTTCCCGCAATCCACCATGCGAACAGATGCCAGTTGGGGAGAGGTTGCTGGTCTCTGCGGCGCGGCCGATGCCATGCGTCAACTGGATGGAGCTTATATCGATGTAGAAAATCAGATCGCGGTGGGGGTAGACGCTGTAGACATCCGCGAGTTCATCCAAACAGGCAACGTAATCCAAGTAAGTCTTGAGAATCCGCTTGATAGCCTAGCCACACCCTATTCTGAAATCTTCAATGTGCAGCTTCGAGTGGTTGGCTTACCCGACGGGTCGTATGAAATCATTGTGAACGGCGCGGCAAAAAGCGGTTTCGCCTCCAGGAACCAGAAGCTCATATGCCGACTTCAAGTTCAGGGGAACCTGGTCTCGTTGCACAGGGAGTAAACAGGTCGATAGCCGAGCCGACTTTGTTCGATTCTCCCTGGCTGCATTGGTAAAGGAAGCTTACGAATGAACTCGCCTTCTTTTTCGCCTCTGTGCCAGTGGATATGGGGAGAGGATGATGCAGCTACCCACAATGTGTGGCGGTATTTCCGCCGCGATTTCACCGTTCCGCCCGGCAGTCGGCGCGCGACCCTGCTGATCACGGCGGATTCGCGTTACGAGTGCAGCATCAATGGACATTTTCTTGGACGTGGGCCAGCGCGGAGTTTCCCTTTTTCATACAGTTATGACGTTTATGATCTTACACCCTATCTGCGGTCAGGCGAACGAAACACCCTCACGGTGCTGGCAAACTACTTAGGTGACCACACCATGACGTATATTCGCGGGCGGGCGGGGTTTCTGTGCGAAGTCCTACTGGAGGATGCTCAGGGCAATCTGAGCCGGTTATCATCGGATGCCCATTGGAAAACCACACCCTGTCATGCCTTTAGCCCACGCGCTCCGCGCATCGCCATTCAGCTTGACTTTGAGGAGCAGTATGACGCCCGGCTTGAACTTGCTGGCTGGGAGTCTCCGGCATATGATGCCTCGTCCTGGAAAAACGCCATCGTGATCGGTCCGCTGGGTTGTGAACCCTGGACTCATCTGGAGCCGCGTTCGATTCCTTTTCTGACCGAGGACGGACTCGCGCCTCAGCAGGTCAAGGCAGTGGAATTGGCACGCCCGCGCAGCGGCATAACCTGGACGCTGGACTTGCGTGAACTCAACGGAAACATGCGTACCGGACTTCGGAGCGCGCCGCCCGGCGAACGTGGTTCGACTCTGTTCACCGAAGTTTTCGCGCCGCGTGCCTGCAAGATGTGGATACACAGTTTCCCAAACTACGAAGCCCTGGCGATACGTGTCAACAACCAGCGGGCGGACCGCGTCACCATGCTTGATGTGACCGCAAAGCCAGTGGAGTTTGCACTGCAGAAGGGCGCCAACGTGGTGATGACGCGCGATACAGAATGGCCGTCATTCCTGTTCGAGTGCGACGAGCCACTGGAATTCTCGGCGGAGCGGTTCGTCGAGGGGGCGGCGTGGGTGTTGCTTGCGCCGCTCAACGAACTTACGGGAGAGGTCGAAGCATGGTGGCAGGCCGACTCGCTGGACGCGCTGCCGACTGGCAGCACTTATATTGGCATCCCGGCCAGCGCTCACCAGCCCGACATCGCCTCGCTGACCGTCTCCCAGCGCTACTATGCGATTGAGGGCGGTTTTTGTTCTGCCGACATCGCCGGCCCAACGCCGCGCGAGCTTGCGCCCGGTTCGCGCCCAACGCCTGTGCTGAAGCCGGAAGCGCTGCTGCACGATACCGGCGACTGGACGACCGTCCATCCACAGCCAGACGGCGACGTTCACCTGGTGATCGACTTCGGGCGTGAAGTCATCGGCCATTTCCATCTCGAATTGAACGCGCCCGAGGGCGCCATCGTGGATGCTAACTTCTTTGAAGGCATCGACGCGACCGGTATTTTCTGGACGCAGCATCTACGCAACACCCTGCGATACGTCTGCCGTGAGGGCTGGCAGATGTTCACCTCGCACCAGCGGCGCGGATATCGCTACGTCTCGCTGACGCTGCGAAACCTGTCGCGCCCGCTGCACATCCGCCACATCAGCACCCGACTCGCAACGTACCCGGTCGAAGCCAGGGGTAGTTTCGCCTGTTCGGACGAAACGCTCAACAGAATCTGGCAGGTAGCGGCTTATACGGTGCAGTTGTGTATGCTCGATACCTACGTCGATTGCCCAGCCTATGAGCAGGTCTTCTGGGTGGGGGACGCGCGCAACAGCGCTCTGGTGAATGCGGTCGCCTTTGGCGCTTATGATCTGACTGACCGCTGCATCCGGCTGACGGGGCAGTCGCTGTCGGACGAGATGAAGTCAGTGAAGCCGCCACATTTGCACGTCCTGCGCCCTCATCTGACCGCCTCGCACGTCGTAAGCGGGTGGTTCAACGAGATTCCGATGTGGACATTCCTGTGGATATGGATGGCCTGGGAACAATACCTGAACGTGGGCGCCCAGGACGCATTGGCGGACTATTATCGTGACATCCGCGAATGCCTGCGCCGCTGCGAGGGTTTCGTCAACGAACGCGATCTGTTCGACGTATCAGACGTGTGGAACCTGGTGGACTGGGCGGCGCAAGACCACGAAGGTTCTGGCGAGGCGATCAGCAATACGGCGCTGATGGCGCAGAGCCTGGACTACGCGGCGAACATGGCCGATACGCTGGGGCTGGATGCCGAGGCGTCGGACTACCGGGCGCTGGCGCGGAGGCTGCGCGCTGCCGTCAACCGCTACGGCTGGTCGGATCAGTACCAGGCTTATGTGGACACAGTGCGCGACGAGTGGGCTTACGAACGCTATAAGAATCGTGACGCTGTGAGCCTGGCCGAGTTCCAGGCCAAACAGCGCATCAGCGAGCCAACCAATACGCTGGTGCTGCTGTGCGGCGTCGTGCCGCCGGAGCGCTACGAGTCGGTGATGCGGCTGGTGCTGGCGGCCAAAGCCGGGCACTTTGTCGGCAGCAGCGCCTACCATGCGCGCTTTGGAAAACCGGACGAGATCGTGCGGGTGGGCAGCCCCTGGTTTCTGTTTTTTACGCTTCAGGCGCTGTTCGAGCAGGGCAGGGCCGACGACGCGCTGCCAATATTGCGCGAACAGTGGAATCGTATGCTGGAAAAAGGCGCGACCACCTTCTGGGAAACCTTTCCCGGCGACGTCAGCAGCGGGCACTGGAGCCGCAGCCTGTGTCACGGGTGGTCGGCTGCACCGGCTTATTTCCTCTCGACCCAGGTGCTGGGCATCACCCCGGCTGCACCCGGTTATCGCCGAATCCGAATTGCGCCCAAACCGTGCCAGCTTAAGTGGGCGTCCGGCACAGTGCCGACGCCACACGGTTTGGTCAGCGTCGCCTGGCACAGAGATGGGGACAAGCTGGCAATCAGCTATACCGTGCCAGAAGGTTGTGAAGTAGAGCTGATCGCCGAAGGCTGAGCAACCTCTGGCGAAGAAGCTCAGAATCCAAACTGCCGGAGACGGCACTTGACATTGCCGCCTTTCAACCGGGTTGCGGACGCTGTGGAATTAGCTTGGCATTTGCATCCGACAGCCGCTGAGGTCAGTTACGAGGTTGCTGATCATTGCCTCAGTGTGCGGAACATCACTATGCATGGCAAACCCGTTCACTCGAATCACCTGTGGTGAATCAGTCATGTGCTAGAAAACGGGGACACCCTGAAACTGTGCATTCTGCTCGTTGATTCCGTAATGGAAATTATCGCTTATGATCGCACCAACCTGAGCAATAGCATTTACCCGACTCTCACTACAGAAGTTGCCATGCGGGCTGAGCATGGGCAAGCACTTCATTTTTGGGGATACCCTCAATCTCGAACGCTGAATCTCAGATTGCGACGCGGAAAATCACAGATGACACTCAAGAAATTCTGCATTATGGACAGTGGAGGATCGGACATTTGCCGTCGTATTGACACTGCATTGCATACCACTTCCGCACTTACACTCGAACCCAGTCCACACAGACAAAAGACCCTTTGGTAGGTTCTCAAAGGGTCAGAAGGGGTACTCCGCAGCCTGGATTCGAACCAGGAACCCATCGGTTAACAGCCGATTGCTCTGCCGTTGAGCTACTGCGGAAGATG
>JAEUQZ010000260.1 GCA_016788965.1 Anaerolineae bacterium
ACGCAGGCATCCTCGCCATAGGCGCGTTTGGCCGCCTGCATCGCCTCAATCGCCTGCGCCGAGTTCATCGTGAACTCGAACACATTGATCCCGGTTTCCATCAGGACGCCCGTGACCTCCAGCGCCGTCTTCGGCGGGAAGTCCCCGCGCATCCCCGCCATCAACCCGATCCGTTCCACCATCCCATAAGCAGTCTCGGCCTGCATAAGTCCTCCGGTCATGTTCGCTCATCTGCGCCGCCGCATTATAATGGATGCAATTCCTGATGCCATGCCGAGGCTTCTGATGATGAAACTGCAAACTATCTTGTCGATGCTCTGGAAAATACCCTCTCTTCTCTTCCAATCTTTGCGTCTTTGCGGTTCAACTCCTCTCTTCCGGTCTCTGTGTTCTCTGTGTCTCTGTGGTTCAATTCTCTTTCTTGCCGCCTGTGCCCCATCCGCGACCGAACCCCTCCCCACAGCCATTGACCTGAACGCTATCTCCACCAACGATGCCGCTACTGCCGCAGCCGCGACGTCCGCCGCGCTGGACGCCACCGCCGCCCGCATCGCCGAGTCCACCCGCAACGCCCCACCGACCCTGCCGCCCACCTGGACACCTTCGCCCGTCCCGCCAACCCAGGCAGCCGAGTCGGTCGAGTCGTCCGGCCAGGATGCCCAGCCAACTGGCCTCGGCACGATCTACTTTCTCTATACCGATGATCCCGCCGCGCCCGACCGTTACTCGATCCTTGCCCTCGCCGCCGATGGCTCCGGCCAGGAATTGATCCCCGGCCCCGTCGCCCCGGCTGACCTGACCCTCTCACCGGATGGCACGCTGCTGGCCTTCACCGCCCGTGGATCAGGCAGCGCCCGCGAACTCTTCGTGATGCGCGTCCACGATCCCGACCTTGCCGACGGTGACAGCCGCTTCCAACCCATCCAGATTTCCTGCCTCGGCTTTGACCGCCTGCTGACCCCCGCCTGGTCGTTCGACAGCCGCGCGCTCGCCTTTGCCGCCTCCCAGTCGGAGACCGGGGCGCTGGGCATCTATGCTGCCGGTGTCGCCGGCGCCGATAACTGCCCGGCGGGCAATAACCAGCGTCTCCTCGCCCAGACTGACCTCACCATTGTCAGCAGCATCGCCTGGAGCGCCTCCGCTGAGCAGGTTTTCTTCAGCAGCCAGGTCATCTACGGCATCGATATCGCCACCCAGACCCTCTATCCCCCGCTGACCCAGACCCTCGGCTTCGGCCCGGATTTCGCCGCCGTCTACCGTCCCGACAGTGACACCCTCTTCTACCTCAAGACCGACCGCGACGATCAAACGGGGCAGACGGGCGGCGTCCTTTACTCCGTGTTGACCACCGATCTGACGACCCTACCGCTCCCCGAACTGCGCCTGACACCCCTCTTGGGCACGTCCCTTCACTGGAGCCGCGATGGACGTTACCTCGTCGCCGGGACGCTCACCCAGGTCTACTTTCAGAATTTGGCCTCCGGCACAGCCGATGTGCTGGTCGCCGACACGAAGTTCCCGCCCGCGCCCGCCTTCAGCCCGGACGCCCGATCCATCGCTTACATCGACTCCGGTCGTGAACTGAACCCGGTTCCCCAGGTGCATATCATCGACCGTGAAACCGAGGTCTCCCGCCAGTTGACCAGCAGCATCGAGGGCTATATCACCAACCTGAACTGGTCGCCCTACTGATGAAGATCATCGTCGCGCCGGGAGCCTTCAAGCACAGCCTGACCGCCCGCGCCGCCGCGGAAGCCATCGCCCGCGGATTGCGCCGCTCCGGTCTGGCCGCTGACCTGATCCTCCTGCCCATCGCTGACGGCGGCAACGGCACGCTCGATGCCTTCCTCGCCAACGGCGGATCGACCCTGACTGTCCCGACCCGTGATCCGTTGGGCCGCCCCATCCAGGCTCCCATCGGCCTCCTGCCCGATGGCGAGACTGCCGTCGTCGAGATGGCGCTGGCCTCCGGCCTGGAACTCCTCGCGCCGGATGAACTGCGCCCCCTGCAGGCCTCCACCTTCGGAACCGGGCTGCTCCTCCGCGCGGCTGTCGAGCAGGGCATCCGCCGCATCCTCATCGGCATGGGCGGCAGCGCCACCACCGACGGCGGCGCCGGTGCAGTCCAGGCGTTGGGCGTCCGCCTCCTGGATGAATCCGGCCAGCCCATCCCGCCCGGTGGGGCAGGGCTGGCCCAGCTTGCCCGCATCGATGTGTCCGGCCTCGACCCCCGCTGGCGCGAGATCGACCTCATCATCGCCTCGGACGTGACCAACCCCGCCATCGGCGAAACCGGTGCGGCCGCCATCTTCGCCCCGCAGAAAGGCGCTTCCCCCGCCGATGTGCGCCTGCTGGATGCCAACCTACGCCACTGCTTCGAGCAGGTGCGCCATCACCTCGGCGTCGATGTGCTGACCCGTCCGGGCGGCGGCGCAGCCGGAGCCTTAGCCGCCGGACTGCTGGCCTTCCTCGGTGGCCGCATCGTCTCCGGGATCGATCTGCTGTTGGATTACAATGGCTTTGAGTCGCATCTCGCCGGCGCGGATTGGATCATCACCGGCGAAGGCCGCCTCGATGACCAGACCGAGTACGGCAAAGGCCCCATCGGTCTAGCCCGCCGCGCCCAGGCCGCCGGAGTTCCCACCATCGCCCTCGTCGGCAGCCTCGACGCCGACGACGAACACCTCCACCGCGCTGGATTACACGCCGCCTTCCCGATCATCCCCCGCCCGATGCCCCTCGCCGAAGCCCTTCAGAACGCCGCCCCCTTCCTGGAAGCCGCCGCCCTCCGCCTCGGCTATCTGCTGGCTGCGCGTTAACCTGTGCCTGGCTTGGACTGCCTTGCTTTCATCTGTTCCAGCCGCGCCGCGCTGTCTGCCCGGGCTGCGTCCATCGCTGCCTGGAGCGCCTTGCGTTCAGCCTCGAACTCCGCTTGATGATCGAAATAATACGCCATCGCCGTATGGAACTCCGCCAGCGTGATGTGGTAACGTGCGGTGAGTTCCTCGGCAGAAGTACCACCCTCCAGGTGCAGTTCCGCCAGCACCCGCACTTTGACCTTTCGGCCTGCCACATATGCCGTTCCATCCACCATTTCCAGATGCGCCACGGGCACTGTTTGAGTTTTCTTCTTCATGTTCCTCACACCCTATTCGGATCGATCACGTACTCCCACCAGTTCCATGAAATCCCGTCCGACTCCCCGGCGATGTGCGGGAACCGCTTGAACCACCATCGGTGATGCGCCCGGATGTCCCCGTCCCCCCACTCCCGGCAGTTCACCGGACGCGCCGCCCCGCTCAGATCGGGGAAGTTCAGCCACGTATCGCACCGGCTCATCACCATCCGCGGATTGCCCCAGTCGTAATCCCGGACGCTGTTCGGCGCAAAGTGGACATTTCCCACCTCCGCCCGTCCCGGATGCTTCAGGTCGTAGCGCGTGAACCGCTCGAATAGATTCGCCTCCCCTCGCGTCCGCTCGAACACCTTGTACAGCATCGACTCCGCCCGGTGTCCCAAATCTTCCAGCATCTCCCCGACCCCGCGCTCGAAGTTGAACCCCATGATGACGAACCGCCGCGCCGCCCCTTCCGTCCCAACCAGCGGCGGCGCATTGCACCAGAACGCCCCCGGCCCGCCCATGATCGACTCGTAGTAGCCGCCGTAAGGATGTCCGAACAGCCACACCTCGTCGATCTCGTCCCGGTTGATCCGCCCGATCAGGTCGAATTCCTCGACCAGCTTCAGGTAATCCACCCCGTCTGGTTCATGGAACCGCCGCTGCCGCCATGCTTCCAGGTAGCTCTGTTCGGTGTATCGGAACCCATCCCGCTTCACCGGGAATCCATCCACCACCACATGCTCGACGATCCGGTAATCGGCGTACCCGTAGCTGACCTCCCGCACATCCTGGATGTACTCCCGCGCCAGTCCTTCCGAGTCGTTCCATCCGAAGTGCTGCTTGACCGTCTTCCCGCCCTGTGACCGCAGTACCGGATCATGCGTAATCATCAGCACGCGCGGCGAGACCGTCGCCGCCCCCGGCTGCGCCATCGGCGTCGGTTGAGCAGCCGCCCGCCCCGCCTCCAATGGATGTGCCCCCGTCCCCCGCAGCCACCGTAGTAACTCCCGCATCATCTTCTATACCTTTTCTCTTTGTCTGTTCCCTTGAACATCGACGCTCACTGCCCCCAAATGCCGCCTTCGTAGGGACGCCATTCTTGACGTCCGGGACTTCCACTTGAACATAACCGCGCCCATCTTCCAGAACCCCTGAAGGGGGTGTTCTTCACCTAGCCGGGGGATTTCATCCCAATACGGTAAGGATAAGGATTTGCTCGGTTGGTGATAGGCATCATCAGCGGGCAGCTTACGGGGGAATTTGGCTTGCCGCCTTAACCATCTGTCCGCCTTAACCCAACCGTATTGGGATTTCATCCCTCGGCGTCGCCTCCCCGATTTTCATCCCTTTGTGTCGTAATCCCCCTTCATGGACAGCTCCTCTGCTTATCCCTCACTCCCTCCGTATTCCTTTGCGTTCTTGGCGTCTTGGCGGTTCAATTCGTATTGGATATTCATCTTTGGGTGTGATGCCATTTCATTGGGACTTTGCGGTTAGATTCTTCATCCCCACCCCCTCCGTATGATCTCTGTGTCCTCTGTGCCTCTGTGGTTCAATTCGCATTGGATTTTCATCTTGGGATATGATGCCATATCATACGGACTCTGCGGTTCAGTTCGCATTTAATGACATTCATCCTTGCATTTTCGCCCAACTGTCACTCACGTGAACTGCCTGTTTCTCCCATAATGTCTCATAAAAACGCGGCAAAGTCAGCTTTGCCAAGAGGCTGCGCGCGGTGAAGGGCGCGCCGCCGGGGAGGAACACACATGAAGGGACTGCGAACAGTCTTCGCCTTGAGCAGCATCGTCATCGCCGCCACCTTCGCCGTGCTGTGGTACACCCACAGTGACTACGCCAGCCCCGTCCACATCCACATGGCCCCTGACTCCGAACTGCCCGCCTTCCTGGATGGAGCTGACTCCCGCGTCCGCGATGCCTACCGCTTCGCCGTGATGAACGCCGATGTGCAGGATCACATCCCTTGTTATTGCGGCTGCGCCTTCATGGGCCACATCAACGCCACCGACTGCTACATCAAGCTTCAGCTTCCCTCTGGTCTCTACGCCTTCGATCAGCACGCCAGCGGTTGCGGCATCTGCGTCGATATCACCTGGGATGTCATGAAGATGATGCGTCAGGGCAAGCCGCTGTCGGAAATCCGCGCCGCTATTGACGCCACCTACAGCCGCTTCGGGCCGTCTACCAACACGCCGCATGTCATGGGCTGATTGGTCATAATCTCGTGTTCGTGCTAGATTTGCGCTCACACTCTCATTCGGTGTGAGCGTTTGTTTCTGCTGTATAGTCTGATGGAGGGAATATGTGATGACCAGACAGAAGAAACCATCTGCGCCAACTCGTCCGCCCTGGCTGATCCCGGTTGCCATCATCGGCGTGGTTTTAGCGGTGCTGGCCGTGGTTTTGCTGGCTCTCCGGGGCAATTCATCCACCCCCTACACGCCCGAAGTCAGCGGCCGCCCCAACATCACTGTGGATAAAGAGGTTATTGACTTTGGCGAGGTACGCTTCGGCCAACCCGTGTCCGCAGTCTTCACTGTAAAGAACACCGGTGATCAGACCTTAACCATCCAGGGGGAGCCGCTCGTCGAACTCCTCCAGGGGTGCTGACCGCCCCGCGCCGTCGTCGGTTCGACGACACTCAACCCTGGTCAGACCACGACCGTGACTCTGAATTTCTCGATGAGTGAGGGCATGGGCGGCCAGCACGAATTCCTCGTGCGCGTCTTCAGTACCGACCCGAACCAGTCCGAACTTCAGGTGCGCGTCCTGTCCAACTGGGTCGCCTGAAACAGCTATTCGATCCTCGCCTCTTCCCCGTGCATCGGGGAAGGGGTCGAGGATGGGATAGACTTCCTCCCCCGCATCCACCGCCACAGCAGAAATACCCCCAGCAGCGCCCCACCCACCGCCGCCGCCCCGACGATGACCGGCTCGTATCGGCTGATCAGTCCCAGGAAATCGCGCCAGTTCTCCCCCAACACATACCCCAGCGCCAGATACAGCCCGTTGGCAATCCCCGAACTCAGCAGCGTGAACGGGATGAACACCCGTAGCTTCAACCCGCTCATCCCGCTCACCAGCGATACCGTCGGCCGCACCATCGGGATGGCCCGCCCCACGAACACCATGATCGCCCCATAGCGGTTGAACAGACCCAGCGCCCGATCCAGATTGCCTTCCCCAAATCCCACGTACCGCCCCCAGCGCCGGATCAATCCCCGCACGGCCGGCTCGCCGCCTTTGCGCCCCACTGCATACAACACCAACGATCCCAGCGTACCGCCCGTCACCGCCGCCATCCATACCAGCGCGAAGTGCAGCCGTCCCTGTGCCGCCAGGATTCCCGAAAGCGGCAGCAGCGGCTCGGTCGGAATCGGCGTGAACACATTCTCCGCGAACATCACCACGAAGATGCCCGGATACCCCACCGTCAGGATCAACCGCTCGAAGAACAGCGCGATCTGGTTGATGATCTCGGCCATTGATCCCTTTGCTTTCCCTATCGACTCAGCCCTCTGGCATCAGATCACCAAACCAGATGTGTCTGATCTCCCTCTCCCAGTGAGCGTCAGCGAACGTTCGGGAGAGGGCAGGGGTGAGGGCTTCATCTCGCCATACCCCTTATAACGGTTTCCGCGCCCACCTGTCGCGTTCCCCGCATGAGGAACTCATGAGTATCCCCAACGCCTTCCCTTGAAAACATACGCTCGCTTCCCTCATATGCCGACTTCGTAGTGACGGGATTCTACGCTTTATATCCCTCACTCTCCGTATGATCTTGGCGTTCTTGGCGTCATGGCGGTTCAATTCGTATTGGGATTTTCGTCTTTGGCCGCATGATGCCATTTTCTGGTGACTTGAGTACACTAGTCTCATCTGTACCGAATGACCCGCTGAGGTTGTGATGCGTACCTGGATTGAACTCGAAGCCCCGACTACGCTTGCCAATCTCGATCTGCGCCCGCGCGGCAGCGTCCACCCCTCGCCCCTCGATTGGCGCGATCAGGTCTTGTATTTCCTGCTGCCGGATCGCTTCAGCAATGCCCGTGAATACCTGCGCCCCGCCTTCGACTGGCGTGCCCCCGATAAGCACCGCGCCCCCGATAAACGCGCCTGGATGCAGGCCGGCAAGAACTGGCAGGGCGGCACA